>DASWTW010000179.1:0-1600 GCA_036401895.1 Herpetosiphonaceae bacterium
TGCCGTGCCGCTCAGCGCATCCGTGCCTGACGCGGCCGTGAGTCGGCCGTGGCACAGCTATGCCAACCAGCCGTTGCGGGAGCAGATGCAGCGACAGCTGCTCCCGCTGCTGCGGAGCTATCTGGGGGAGCGGCTACCGGCCTACATGGTGCCGAGCGCGCTGCTGCTGCTGGACGCGCTGCCGCTGACGGTCAACGGCAAGCTCGACCGCGCCGCGCTGCCGCTGCCCGAACGCCGCGTGGCCGACGCGACGTTTGTGGCGCCGCGCACGCCGCTGGAAGCGGAGGTCGCTCAGATCTGGGCGGCGGTGCTGGGGCAGGAGCGGATCGGGGTGGAGGACAACTTCTTCGCGCTGGGCGGGCACTCGCTGCTGGCGACGCAGCTGATCGCGCGCGTGCGGCAGCAGTTCCAGTGTGAGCTGCCGCTGCAAGCGGTCTTCGACGCGCCGACGGTGGCCCGGCTGGCGGTGCGCATCGCGCAAGCGCAGCCCAGCGCCGCGCTGCCGTTGGTGGCCGCCGCGCGTCCCGAGCCGCTGCCGCTGTCGGTTGCCCAGCAGCGCCTCTGGTTCCTGGATCAGCTCCAGCCCGACAATCCCTTCTACACCATACCTATGGCCGTCCGCCTCACTGGCGCACTCAATGTCGATGCCCTGGAGCAGAGCCTCAGCGCCGTGGTCGCGCGCCATGAGACACTGCGGACGACCTTCGTCCCAATTGCGGACCAGCCGTCACAACGGATCGCGCCGCCGACACCTATGCCGCTGCCGCTGATCGATCTCCGTACGCTGCGTGAGGATCGGCGAGAGCAGGAGGCGCTGCGCCTGGCGGCCAAGGAGTCGAGCCAGCCGTTCGATCTGACTCAGGGACCATTGATCCGCGCCACGCTGATTCGGCTGCACGATGACGATCACATCCTGCTGCTCACACTGCACCATATCATCTCGGATGGCTGGTCGCAGGGCGTGCTGATTGGGGAACTGGCCCAGCTGTATACAGCGTTCGTCGCGGGCGACCCGTCGCCGCTGGCGGCCTTGCCGATCCAGTATGCGGACTATGCGCTCTGGCAGCGACAGTGGCTCACGGGCGCGGTCCTGGAGCAGCAGCTGCGGTACTGGAAAGCACAGCTCGCCGATCTGCCCACGCTGGCGCTGCCGACGGATCGTCCACGGCCGGCGGTGCAATCGTTCCGAGGGGCCGACCAGATCTTTGCGGTGCCGCCGGAGCTGACGGCCGGATTGCAGGCGCTGAGCCAGGCGGCGGGCGTGACGCTGTTCATGACTACGCTGGCGCTCTTTCAGGTGCTGCTGAGTCGCCACAGCGGCCAGGACGACATCGTGGTGGGCACGCCGATCGCGGGGCGGACGCGGGCGGAGCTGGACAACCTGATCGGGTTTTTCGTCAACACGCTGGTGCTGCGCACGGACCTCGGCGGGCAGCCGACGTTCGCGGGGCTGTTGGAGCGGACGCGGGCGACGGCACTGGAGGCGTACGCGCACCAGGATCTGCCGTTCGAGCAGCTGGTCGAAGTGGTGCAGCCGCAGCGCGACTTGAGCCGCCAGCCGCTGTTTCAGGTCATGTTCGCCCTCCAAAACGCGCCGCTG
>DASWTW010000180.1:0-12931 GCA_036401895.1 Herpetosiphonaceae bacterium
CGAACTCAGCGCCAGGTCTACTACAGATCGTCGATCTGCGGCGAGCTGTACAGCCAGGTTAGCTCGTTGTCGTGCAGAAAGTGATTCGGCCAGCGCACGCCGTCGCTCTCCCAGGTGCGGAACTCGTTGATCAGCGTGTAAAGCTCGGTCGCGCCCGCGTAGCTCGGCTGCCGGCTTAGCGCGCGCATGGTTTCGATCAGGTGCGCGGGCTTGTGCTCGGCGCGCTCCAGCATGGCGAAAAACCATTTGTGGTAGGGATACAGCAGCTCGTTATGAGCCAGGGTCATGCGCCCGCCAAACAGCAGCAGCTTGTTGATCGCCAGGCTCATCAAATAATCGTTGCGCTTCTTATCGGCCTCGCTCGCGAACCAGTGCCAGGCCTCAAGCTGCGCCTTGAAGCGGCTGATGCGCTCGATCTTTTTGCTGCGGGGATACTGCGCGATCCGCTGGAGCTGCTCGCCTAAGCCGTCGATGTCGCTGAACAAGATCCGGGCATCGGCAAAGGCGAAGCGGGCCGGCTCGCTGCCGCGCTCCTCAACCTGAGCCAGGAAGCTCTGGCTCAGAAACTTGCCGTCGACATAGCCGTCGGGATACGTGCTCAGCTCAGGGTTGAAGAAGGTCAGATCGCCAATTGCGGCGCGCTGCTGGTGCTCCTCGTCGGAAACGATCATCAGCACGTCCACATCCGACGCTTCCTCGGCGAAGCCATGCGCGATCGAGCCGGCCAGCAGCAGCGCGCGAATGTTTGGCTGCGCTCGGAAATAGTCGATGGTGCGCTGAATCGTTGCCTGATGGTGGGGAAACATCCACACGCTGCCTTTCGTGAAACTAATGCTCGGAAGCCGTAAGCAGCATCTGCCGCGCCCGGTGATACTTGTGCAGCCGCTCCAGGTCTTTGTCCGTCACCTCGGCGATCCGCCGCAGATCCATGTTGTCCTCAAGATCTGCCAGCTTGACCTTGCGCGCCAGCTCATTGTGACTGGCCCGCTCGATGAACGCCTCGTAGCTCTCGTCGTCGCGCCGCGTGAGACAATCGATCGCCTCCAGCACATCGTCGCTAAAGCCTTCGGCCCGCAGCTGATCCAGCGTCCATTCGGTATCTTCGATCAGATCGTGCAGCACCGCGACGATCCGCTCGTCCTCGCCACGCATCTGCGCCATCATCCGCAGTGGATGCAAAATGTAGGGAGCGCCCGCCTTATCGCGCTGCTCCTGGTGTGCCTGCGCCGCAATCGCGATCGCTCGGCCAAGTGTTGCCATAGCTCCTCGTTGAAAATTAAGCGCGCCGCGTCTCGATCAGCTCAAGGTGCGGCATCTGATACACGCCGCGCCGGTACTGCCGCCAGAAGTAGAAGAGCAGCAGCGCCGTTGATGGGATCAAAAAAAGCTGCGAGCGCGACAGGCCATGCCAGACCGCCTGGTTGCCGCGCACAAACTCCACGCCAAAGCGAAACAGCGCGTAGCCCAGCAGGTAGATCTTGAACAGCTCGCCTTTGACGTAGACACGAGGCCGTAGCCACCAGATCCAGCCGAACATCAGCGCCTGAAAGATGATCTCATACAGAAACGAGGGATGCATCTTGACGCCGCTGGCGCAGGGCGGGCAGTTGGGAATCCGCGCCGCAAGCTCCGGGCTTACCGCGATCCCCCACGGCAGCGTCGTGGGCGTGCCGATCTGCTCGGTCAGGAAGCAGCCCCAGCGCCCGATCGTCATGCCCAGCGCCACGGCAGGAGCGAACAGATCGCCGGTGGGCTCACGATAGCCGACGATGCGCTTGGTCAGGATCGCGCCGAAGTACGCGCCGGCTAGCCCGCCGAGAATACTTTTGCCGCCGCGCTCAAGCAGCCCCAGCAGCGACGGCTGGGGCGCCAGCACGATGTACTCCCAGGCGGTGCTGAGCCGGGCCAGCAGCGCACCGCCGATCAGCGCGCCGATGGCGATCCAGAGCATCTGCTCGCTAAGCATCCGCCGCCGCCGCGCCTCATAGAAAAAGATCAGCGTTGCGGCGGTCACGCCGAGCAGCACAAACACGTCGTGAGTACCGACCGCATACGGGCCGAGATAAAACAACGTCGGGAGCATAGCTCTCCTGGCGAACGCGCCTCAGGCGCCGATCGAGATGATTGCGGAAATCAAGCGTCCTGCGGCAGCGCGTCGGTGCCTTCCCAGACGCGCGGCTGATCCGAGACCGGGCGGAGGATGATATAGCTGGTCACGATCAGCACCAGCAGCACCAGCACGCCGATGCCCTGCCCGACGCGCGGCTGGACGCCCAAGACCTGGATCGTCAGAAAGGTGACGAGCGCCCAGATAATCGGCCCGGTGATCGCCGAGAAGCGCCCGACCATGCCGTACAGCCCATAGAATTCGCCGATACGCGACGGCGGTGTCAGCCGCAGCATAAAGGGCCGATCCGCCGCCCACACGCCGCCCAGCGCGAAGCCGGCCGCAGCTGATACGACGTAGAGCGTCCACAGCGGCAGCCCGACAATCCCGATCACGGCGGCCAGGATAAAGATCGCGACCCAGCATTGCAGCACCAGGTTCAGCGTGCGCTTGGGGCCGAGCTTATCGGCGAGCCAGCCCCAGAAGAAGCCGCCCAGCACTGCGAAGGTGATCGCCGACATCAGAATAAGGTTGGCCTGCGCCTGGCCCTCCGCCTCAGTCAGGCCGGTGCTGACCGCGATATTGACCGTGTAGAGCGCCATGATCGAGATCACGGTGTTGATCGAATCGGTGTAGAAGACGCGGCCAACCAGGAAGCGCAGCAGGCCGGGATATTGATTGCCCGATCGCAGCGTCTTGATCGTCTCGCCCGTGGATTGGCGGATCATATCCAGCGTGATCGGGCGTGGATTGGGATTGCCGCGCTCGTTGACGAAGAGAAAACACGGGATCGCAAAGACCAGGAAGCAGATTGCGATCAGCAAAAAGGCCAGCGGCTTGTCGAGCTCACGACCGCCGCTCGTCAAAAACAGGCCGATGCCGACCGCGATATACGAGCCGAGATAGCCCACGCCCACGCCAATGCCGCCGATCTTGCCGCGCGTCTCCTCGGTGCTGACTTCGGGCAGCAGCGCGTCGTAGAATTGCAGCCCGGCCTGGTAGGCAATATTGGCGATGATAAAGCAGATCACCGTCCCGTAGAAGCCGGCGCGTCCCAGCAGCGCCGTAAAGCTTACGCAGATCAGCGTGCTGACGATCAGAAACGGAATGCGCCGTCGCGCCCGGTCGGTCATCGCGCCCAGCAGCGGCGAGGCGACAAAGATCACCGCCATCGAGATCGCCGTGATGATACCGTACACCGTATCGACTCGCTGCGGCCCGACCTGATCGCGGACCCAGAGCGAGAAAAAGAGCGAAATAATACCCATCGAGAAGATCGTGTTGGCGAGGTCGTACAGCACCCAGCTTGCAACCGCCCGCTTGGTGATCACGTGTGGCCGCGCGGCTGCCGCAGTTGTGCCGGTGCGTGCCATTTGGGACTCGATCATGACCAGTTTCCTTTTCTTAGTGGCAGTGGTCGATGCGCTCCAGAGGTAAGCGTAGTGTAGCACACGCGACAGGGGCTGAATAGCTATTTCGGCTCGGCTCGGGCTGGCAGCATCTGGCAGTTGCTGCCATTCCCTGCTGATGCGGAGGCGCAGGAGCGACTAGCGCCGCTCCCAGACATGATCGCCGTAGCGCCAGGCGTAGTAGTGCTGCCCGACGTTGCCCATCTCGACCTGGAAAGCGGCGGGATTGTCCGGCGTGTAGGTCAGCACGCGCCGCTCGAACAGCTGCGCCAGCACCCAGCGCCGCCCGCCGCCGACGTTGGTTTGCAGCCAGTAGGGCTCGCTGATCGGCCGGCCGATCGCCACCAGCGGATCGATCAGCTGCTCGACGCGTGAGCCGCCGCCAGAGATGTCGATCAGGCCGCGCTGCTGCATAAAGCTGACAAAAACCAGCGGAATGTTGTGTCCGGTCACAGGATCATAGGTGACGATACGGGTTTCGGGTCGTGCCAGCGCCGGATTAGCTCCCACCCGGCCCTGCTCATCGATCGTCGCGCTCACGGTCTGTCCGAGCCGCTGCGGCGTCGCGCCGGGTGTGAGCGTGGTCACGCCGCCAAACGCGGCGTAGGTCGGCGCATCGCCGTTGATCGTGACCGGATCGCCCGCGACTGTCTCATCGGCCGGATCGCGCTGCTCGAAGGTGGTATCGCCGAGCTGAGCGCGACCCGTCACCAGCTCCACGACCAGCAGGCCATTCGTTACAGGCGGCTGCGCGGGATTAGTCACTTCCATGCGCGCTTTGTCGAAGTAGATCACACGTCGAGTGCCGAATGGTGCATCGCGGTACGGCTCGCGGGTGATCGTCCAGGCGCTCGGTCCCCAGTAGAACGAGCGGCTGGCGCGTCCCTGAGCGATCGGCCGGTCGGTGCGATACCAGTAGCTCGCCGGATCGAAGGAGCGTCCGGCGTTGGTGAGATCGCCCATGAAGATGCCGGGCGCGGCTGGAATATCGTAGCTGACGCTATTGTACTCGGCCTCGCCATACATCAGCGGCGCGATCTCGGGCGCGGGCACCGTCGAGCGCCGGTACAGGCCGTTGGTCGTCGCAACCCACAGCGTGCCGCCGATAAACGCCGCGCTGTCGAGCCGTCCGCCTAGATCGTCGGCGCTGACGATGGACAGCACCGACCCGTCAGGATTGATGCCGAAGAGCAGCTCAGGCGTGAGATAGTAGAGCTTGCCGCCACTGTCGAACACCAGCTGGCTCACCGCTCTCATTGCAGAGCGCGGCTGCGAGTACGAGCCGATCAGCGTTGTTTGCTCGGCGTCGATCGTAAACTGAAGCAGTCGATCGGTGTCGTTTTCTGCGACCCATACCTTGCCGTCGGGCGCGTTATCGATCGACGTGATGCCATAGATTCGCCGTCCCTGAGCGTCGGTCACCTCGGCCCACAGATCATCGCCGACGACCAGCGGCGTGTTCCAGCCGCGCACCATGCGCCAGAGCCCATCGGTGGTTGCCAGCCAGGGATGGCCTAGCGCGTCCACGGCGATCGCCGTCGCGCCTTCGCCGGCGCGGCCAACATCAAAGGCCGGGCTGAGATTGGCCTCGCGCGTGCGATCCGCTCCCGGTACCAGCACGCTGATTTTCGGGCCGCTCTTGCCGATGCAGCAGTCTCCGATCGTCCAGGCGGCGGGCGGCGTTCCCGTCACCGCGATCTGTAGTGTAGCGCTGGCTGGCGTCTGCTCGCTGTAGCGCGGCCAGCGAAACTGTCGCCGGATCGCGCCGTCCGCGCTGATCACGCTGAAGCCGGCGATGTCGGCGCTCCAGATCTCAGGATTGCCGGCGCTGTCGCTGCGAACTGCAAGATGCGCAGGCGTGATGTTGCCGACGCGCAGCCAGCCCGCCTGAAGCGCCGCGCTGGGCTGAGGAAGCAGCAGCGCACACGCCAGCATCAGCAGCAGGATTAGATTGGTTCTACGTTGCATGGTTAGAATAGCCCTCACCCTGGCCCTACGAGCAAACAAAGGAACAAGCGAACAAGGGAACAAAGGTATGACAGTACGAACTCTTTGTTCGTTTATTCCTTTGATCTTTTGTTCTTTACTTTAGGTTCTTGGTTCTAGGTTCTTGGTTCTCCGCCTACGATCTCTGCCGCGATTTGCAGCGCGCGCTCGAAGTGCCTGTCGCGCTCAAGCATGTTTAGCTCCTCGCCGAGCATCGCTTCGAGCGGCTGGGCTTTGAGCCGAGCCACGCGCTCGATCGGCATTGCGCCGGGAAGTGTAATCTCGGTGAGCACACACTCGGTCTGTGGCACATACGAAAGCTTAAACTCGGCGTCGGCGCTGCTGAGCGTTACGGCCTGAAGCCCGCTGCCGTCACGTTTGCGCAGCTCGATCGCGACGGTGGTGTTCGAGCCCTGCATCATCAGCTTGCCCTCACCGGTTTGGGTAAGCTTCCAGCTCAGACCGCTGGCCAGCCAGCCTATGAAGAGCAGCGCCGTGACATAGTCGTGATCGTCGGAGCCGTGCTCGATCGTTACCTGGCGCAGGCGATACAGCTGCGGCAGCGCGTCCGGCAGATCGAAGCACTGTGCCGTCTGCCGCCGCCATGGCGTGAGCCGCGTCCAGTGCAGATCGGTGTAGGCGATGTGCGGCGCGTGCCTGTCCGAGTGCCGGGCCAGCTTTTTCAACGTCTCGAACGGCGTGCTCCAGGAGCGCGAGTCGACGATCACACGGTCGGCGGTCTCGACCAGGCTATCGAAGACCTGGCTGGTGAAGGGCGGGTCGCCGTGCCACCACAGGAAGACCGGCACGCCCGGCACCGTCAGCGAGGCCGCGATGCTGGGTAAAGGCTCGCCTTTGTAGCCGCTGGTGATCGCGATCTGCTCGCCGCAAAGCTGCTTGCCGCCGCTGCCGATGCGACAGGCGATCGCCACATTGGCGACCGGCGCTTGCTCGTCGTCGGTGGCGATCATCGTGATCGTGCGGCCCGGATGCTGCACCGAGGCGGCGTCGATCGCGCGCAGCGTTTCGGAGCTGCTATAGGCGGACGGGATAAAGACCAGCAGATTCTGGGTGCGAACCTGCATCACGGGTGACTCCTCGCCCTCGCCGTTGGCCTCGTTCCACAGCCGTTGCAGCAGGCTCTCGATCTCGCGCGGCTGCACAACATAGGTCTCGTCCTGGGTAAAGCTCAGATCTGTCATGGCCGCCTCCAGCGCCGTCCATCCGCCTCGATCAGCTGATCGGCGGCCTCCGGCCCCCAGGTGCCGGCATCATAGTTCGGGAAGTTGCCGGGCTGCTCGGCTGCTGGCGTGCTCAGGATCGGCTCCACGATCGTCCAGGCCGTCTCGACCTCATCGCGGCGGGCAAACAGCGTGCTATCGCCGAGCATCACGTCGAGCAGCAGCCGCTGGTAAGCCTCGGCGGGCGCTACCGAAAAGGCCGCGCCGTAGCGAAAATCCATGCCCACCGGACGATGCCGCGAGGTCGGGCCAGGCGCTTTGACCTCGAACTGAAGCGAGATGCCCTCGTCGGGCTGGATGCGCAGCGCCAGCACATTCGGCGCTGCCGGGCCAAACAGCAGATGCGGCACCGGCTTGAACTGAATCGCGATCTCGCTGACGCGCTTCGGCAGCCGCTTGCCCGAGCGCAGATAGAACGGCACATTCTGCCAGCGCCAGGTGTCGATAAAGAACTTGGCCGCGACATAGGTTGCCGTCGTAGACTCCGGCGCGACCTTGGGCTCCTGGCGATAGGAGGGCGCGCGCTGCCCGTCAATCCAGCCGGGACCGTACTGTCCACGGATCGTGTCGTGGCGCACGCGCTCCTGGTCGAAGGGCCGCACGCCGCGCAGCACCTTGACCTTCTCATCGCGCACGGCGTCGGCGTCGAACGAGATCGGCGGCTCCATCGCGATCAGCGTCAGCAGCTGCATAATATGATTTTGCAGCATATCACGCACGATGCCGGCCTCCTCGTAGTAGGTCGCGCGATTCTCGATGCCCAGGCTTTCGGCAACCGTGATCTGCACATGATCGACGTAGCGCCGGTTCCAGATCGGCTCCCAGATCGAGTTGGCAAAGCGGAAATGTAAGATGTTCTGGACGGTCTCTTTGCCCAGGTAATGATCGATGCGGTAGACCTGCGACTCGTCGAAAACGCCGTGAACCACGCGATTCAGCTCGCGCGCCGTCTGGAGATCACGGCCAAACGGCTTTTCGATCACCACGCGTGTCCAGCCGGTCTCCTGCGCTTCACGATTGACCAGTCCGGCCGCGCCCAGCTGCTCGATGATCACCGGGAAGAACGAGGGCGGCGTGGCCAGGTAGTAGATGTGGTTACCGGCGGTGCTGCGCTCCTGATCGATCTGCGCCAGCGTTTCTTTGAGCCGTCCAAACATCGCCGGATCGTCGAAGGTGCCCGGAACGTAGTACAGGCCCTGAAGAAACGAGTCCAGCATGGCGGCGTTGATCGTAGTGTCCTCGGCGATCGACGCGCGCAGCTGCTTGCGAAAATCGTCGTGGCTCATCTCGCTGCGGGCCACCCCGACGATCGAGAAGCCGGGCGGCAATTGCTGAGCCTCGTTCAGCGCCCACAGCGCCGGGAGCAGCTTTCGCTTCGCCAGGTCGCCGGACGCGCCGAAGATAACGACCACGCAGGGGGATGGTGTGCGCTCTAGGCGCAGCCCGGCCCGCAAAGGATTGACGAGCGGGCCGGTTGCTGGTGTTGCTGTATCTATCATCGCAAAGCTTCCCTTTCAGCTCACGAGAATAGCATACACCATGTTTCAATTTGTCGCCGGATTCGGTGAGGCGCGCTGCTCAGGCGGGCGTCCAGTCAGGATTGGTCAGGCTGGTCAGGATATGATCCTGCCAAGCGCCGTCGATCAGCAGATAATCACGGGCGTAGCCCTCGACGACAAAGCCGAGACGGCGCAAGACTTTGCCGCTGCGCTGGTTGTGGGGTATGTAGTTCGCCATGATCCGATGCATATGCAGCTCGTCGAAGACATACGCGATCGCCGCCTGGAGCGCCTCGGTCATGTAGCCGCCGCCCTGATAGCTCGCGTCAATGCCGTAGCCCAGGTGGCAGAAATGCGCGGAGCCGCGCACAAAGTTGTTGAAGTTGGCCTCGCCGATCATCTGCTGCGGTCGTTCACGATCGAAGAGCACCAGCCGCAGCGAGCGATCGTTGGCGAAGTCGTCGTGGCTTCTGGCGATCACCTGCTGCCAGTACGGCTCGGTCAGAAAATTGTCGGGGCGGCGTGGCGAAAAGGGCGTAAGATGCTCGTGGTTGATCGTGTAGTAGCGGATGATCCCCGGAATATCGTCGCTGGTAGCCATGCGCAGCACAAGCCGCTCGGTGGTGAGGATCGGAGGCGTGGTTGGCATACGGTCATTCCTGCATGAAGCGAGAGGTAGGAGTAAAAACCTACACCAACCACGCTACGGGCCGGTGTAGGTGTCTCGATAAACCTCGAAGGTGCCGTTGTTGTAGAGCACATAGATGCGCTTGCCGTGCTCGTTGATCGCCGGGCTGAACAGCATCATGCCGCGATCGAAGCGCTGGAGCACGCCCGTAAAGCCTACTTCCGGCGTGGTCGCCCAGCCCAGTGCCTGGCGAATGGCCGCGTCTTTGTTCCATAGTCGCCCAAAGCCGCTGGCCGGAGTGATCAGCCCATCAGGAGCTTGCTCGGTCGGCTCAGGATCGCTGTCGAACACATCCAGCCGTTTGCGCCACGAGCCGCTCAGCGCGCCGTTGAAAACCCAGAACTGCGAGTCTTCCTGGCGGTAGTACATCGCGCCGCCCTGATAGATCTGCTCGACCGAGTAGCCGGCCTGCTCTGCCTCAATCGGGCAGCCGATCGCGCTGCGCAGCTCGGGATTGCCGCGCCACAGGTTGCCAAATCCGCCGGCGAGCTGGGCCTGACAGACCGGCAGCGATGACGTTGCAGTCGGCTGGGGCGCGGGCGGATTCGTCGGCGCAGGCTTAGCTGTCGGCTGTGGCTGCGGCTTAGGCGTCGGCTTGGGCGCGTTGGTCGGCGCTGGACGTGGCGTTGCCTGACGCGGAGCCGTCGTCGGTTGTGGCTGCGGGTTGACGACAACGACTTGAGTTGTCGCAGTTGCCGGCGCGGTCGTGATCGTCGTCGTCGCGGTCGGCTCGCTGGTTGTGGTCACGCTGGGCGTTGGGCTCGTCGTCGGCGTAGCGGTTTTGGTGACCGTCGCAGTGGCGCTGGCAGCCTCGGCGATCTCGGTGGTGTCGGGCAGCGCGGCCGGCGATCCGCTAGCCTGCCGGACCATCTGCTGCGCCAGCGCCGCGCCGGCTCCCAGCAGCAGCACGAGCGCCAGCGCGATCGTTAGTGGCAGCAGGCGCGATCGTCGGCGCGCTGGCGCAGGTTGATCCGGTGCTGTCTCGGCTGGCGGCGGTGCCTTGGCGTCGCCGGGCGTGATCGCGGCCGGCGCTTTGAGCGCCTGAGTTGTCGGGCGTGTATGCGGATCGCGCCGAATCGCGGCCGGAGGAAAGACCACGCCGACTTCGGTGCTGTCGCCCAGGCTGTCGCTCAGCGCATGAGCTAGCTCTGTGGCCGTGCTATAGCGCTCCTCGGGATGCTTGGCCATCGCACGAGCGATCACAGCGTCGACGCCTGGCGGTAGCGAAGGCAGACCCTCGGACGGCGGCGGCGGCGAGTCGTGCAGATGCGCCAGCAGCACCGTCTGCGACGGCCCGTCGAAAGGACGGCGACCCGTCACCATGCGATAGATCATTGCGCCCAGCGAGTAAAGATCGGCGCGATGATCGATCTTGCCGCCTGGCGCCAGCCGTGGGTTGATCTGCTCGGGCGCGATGTAGTCGGGCGTGCCGACGATCACGCTCGACTCGGTGAGCGAGGGCGCGTCCAGCGACTTGGCGATGCCGAAGTCGGTCAGAATCGCGTTGCCCCGACTGTCGAGCAGCACATTGCCGGGCTTGATGTCGCGGTGAATAATGCCGTGCTGGTGCGCTTCGTCGAGCGCCGAGGCGATCTGCTGGATCAAGGCCGCGACGCGCTCGGGCGGCAGGTGCTGCTCGCGCTGGAGCACATCCGCCAGCGACGGCCCCGGCAGCAGCTTCATCGCCAGATAGACCAGCCCGTCGTCCTCGCCCACATCATAGATCGGCGCGATGTACGGATGGTCGAGCTGGGCGGCCGTGATGGCCTCGCGGCGGAAGCGCTCGACAATATCGGTGTCGGCCAGGTATTGCGGGTACAGCATTTTGAGCGCGACATAGCGCTGCAATCGCGTGTCGAAGGCGCGATAGACAGCCGCCATACCGCCGCGCCCGATCAAGGCTTCGATGCGATACGGTCCGAGTTGACGATTTAGAAGGTCGTTGAGCCGCATACCTGTTTCGTTCTATTGCTAAGCTGCTGACGAACGACCGCCAGCACCTGTTCGACGCTGATCCGCTGTAAACATGTGCGATCCGGGCAGCCCTGCGGCGTGCCGAGCGTATGCCCTCGATAAATGCAGGGGCTACACGCAATATCCGCTTTGAGCGCGGCGTGCTGGCCAGAGTGTAGCACCTCGACGCCGTTTCGCCATCCATCCAACGGCTGCCAGGGCTCTCCGCCATATGGCCCCCAGGCGCGCGGATCGGTTGGGCCGAAGATCGCGACCACGGGCGTTCCGACGCTGCTGGCGAGATGAGCCAGACCGCTGTCGTTGCCGACGAAGAGCGAGCAGCGTTGCAGCACCGCCGCCAGCTCACCCAGCGCTGTTCGTCCTCCCACATCGATCACCGCGCCGGCATGCTGCATCTGGCTGAGCACCGCCTGCCGCAGATCCGCCTCCTCGCCGCCGCCCACCAGCACAATTTGCGCGCCGTCCTCGATCAGCGTGTCTGCCAGCTCGGCAAAGCGCTGTGGCGGCCAGCGCCGCGCCGGAGCGAACGCGCCCGAGCCAGGATGCAGCGCGATCAGCGGCTGGTTGGTCTGGCCCTGCGAGCCAAGCAGTTTGGCGGCAACCGCCTGCTCGGCCTTTGTCGCCGTCAGCGATTGCGCCTGCCGCGACTGCGCTCCTAGCAAGCCCACCAGATCGAGCCAGTACTCGGCCTGATGGTGCGCGCCAAATCCCGCGTCGTGCACCCGATCCGTGAGAAAGAAGCCGCGACCATTATCCAGGCCGTAGCGTCGATGGGCGCCGGACGCGACGGCCAGCGCTGCGTACTTGAGCGTGCCGAACCAGGTTGTCAGGTGATGCAAGAGTACACAGGCGTCGAAGCGCTCGGCTCGCAGCCGACGCCATAGATGCGCAGCGTAGCGCAGACTGTCGGGCTGAAGCAGCGCGCGTGGGCTGTTGAAGCGCTGTTTCTCAAAGACGATCAGCTCGTCGAGGGGTTGATCGCGGAGTGCGGCGCTGCCGACCGGCGTTGTGAGAGCGACGATGCGAGCCGCTGGAAACGCCTGTCGTAGTGCTTGCAGCGCGGGAATCGTCAGCAGCGCATCGCCGAGATCGGCCAGTGTGACCACCAGAATCCGGCGGGGCGTAAAGCTAGGTGTGGCAAGGTGATCCATGAGTTTCATCAGTATACCATGAGGCCACAATAATAAGCTGACGTCGGCGTGATTGATGCTTGAAAAATCTCACGTCTGTGCTGAGCTAACGGATCGACCTCAGCCCTGCGCGGCTGCCTCTAGCACAGCCAGAGTCTGACGCGCTGTTCGCTCCCAGGTCCAGCCCGCCGCATGGCGCAGACCGCGCTCGCGCAGCTCGGTGCGTAGATTGGCGTCCTGCGCCAGTCGCACGATCGCATCGCGGATCGATCCGACGTCGTAGGGATCGACCAGCAGCCCCGCATCGCCGACAACCTCGGGCAGGGACGAGACGTTCGAGGCCAGCACCGGCGTGCCGCATGCCTGCGCTTCGAGCACGGTCATGCCGAAGCCTTCGTAGAGCGAGGGCGTGACATAGGCTACTGCTCCGCTCAGCAGCGCCGGCAGATCGCTGTCGGGCACGTAGCCGATGAAGTGGACATAATCGGCGATGCCTAGCTCGTCCGCGCGTCGCTCGATCTCCTCGGTCAGCCAGCCACGCTTGCCGGCTAGCACCAGATGCGGCATCTGCGCCCCCACGGTCGTTCGCGCCTCGGCCACGGCTTCGATCAGCCGAGCGACGTTTTTGCGCGGCTGCACCGTGCTGACAAAAAGAAGATACGGCGCCTTAATCCTGTAACGCTGCTGAGTCTGTTGTAGCACTTCCCGATCGGCGATCGGCTGAAAGCGCCCATGCACACCGTGATAGATCACCGTGATCTTGTCGTCGGGCGTGCCGTAGAAGCGCTGGAGATCACGCCTGGTCGCTTCCGAGATCGCGATGATGTGTGTCGCGCGGTGGGCGCTGAGGCGGGTAAATAGCCGGTAGTAGAGATTCTGAATCCGGGTGTGAGCCTC
>DASWTW010000181.1:0-56087 GCA_036401895.1 Herpetosiphonaceae bacterium
CTAGAATACCGAGACGAACGGCGCTACCTTGACGGCCTGGTTATCGCCCAGGAACTTGTTGATCGCATCCACGCCGGGGAACGCCACCGGGCCGATGAAGCCGGGGCCGCCCTGGAGGAACGGCGTCAGCGTCGGGACTGCGTCCGAGACGTTGTAGTAGATCGGCGCAGGCAGCGCGTTGGGATTCGGCAGGAAGCCGCCGATGAGGCGGGTCAGCGCCAGATGCTCGGCCTCGGTCGCGGCGTGCTGCGCAGTGGTCGCCGCCAGCCGTGGGTTGCCCAGCTCCGCGAAGCGGCGGGTCGCGGCGAGATACGCGCCGGTGAAGGCGGTCTCGGCGGCGATGAACGTCTGCGTGTTGACGCTCAGGTCCGACAGGAACTTCTCGGGAATGTAGAACTCGCTCACCAGCGACTTGCCGCCCAGCGACTGCAAGATGGCCAGGTGATAGAGCTCCGAGCTGAGCGCATACTTGAGGTAGCGCATCGCTGCGTTGCTGAGGCTAAATCCGCCCTGGGTCAGCGTACCGAAGTAGCTGGTTGCGGCCAGGGTTTCGGCGGTTGCCGCCAGATTGGCGATCGTCGCGACCTCATCCATGCGATCGTGGGCGCGTACCCTGCGCGGTGCAGCCATCGCATCTTCGGCGCCGGCAAACAGGCCGGCAAAGCCCATGGCCGCTGCCGTCGCAAAAATGCTGCCCTTCTTGAGAGCGTTCCGTCGCGAAACATTGCCGCCGAGGATTTCCTTCTGCTCGTCCATGATCTCTGCTCCTACACTTGGTGATCGACTTCATAGCCGATTCGGTGGTTGACGTCGCCGCACATTTTGATTCGTACGGATACTTTTGGATAGAAGTTAGCTGTTTGATTGTCGAGATTACGGTTTCTATCCCGATCAGCTAAACTTCTTAATCACACTTGAAATCGATAAGCTCCCAACTCTTTGTTACTGGCAATTTTCGATTTCAGTTACACGTACGTCACAAATGATTCAAGTGGATGCATTGATTTTTTTATTAGAGTAAATTTGTTTATTTCGAGATTATGCTGTCGTATAAGCAAATCGTGTGCCAGTATTTACGATTTTGCTGTGCGAATAAAGATGATTTAGTTGGTAATGCTACATAAAACTGTCATCGATGTAAAGAAAAATTTTATACCGTTCGATTTAGGCAATAATTAATCGACTATCCTCTTAACAAGAATAGCTACGTGTTTATTGGCTATGTAATCCTGTCGCTTTGATCGACTGCGATCTTTAGCTCAGGACATGTCATCTGCCCAACATACGCCGCTTGTGGAGAAGTGGATGCACCTGTTTTGAGGCAATATTGTGATTCTTGCCGGCAGTTTTTTGTGAGGTCAGGTTTTTTTCTTGATGGATATACATAATCATACAGCTCGGTCTGGAATCATAGCTCGATCGCCGGCAAAAGAAAACAGAGTGATACATATGTACCACTCTGCCGAACTTTTGTTTTATCTAGCGCTTAGATCGGTAGGATCGCTAGGTCAGCGATGCATCAAGCTCGATCTGAAGGCCGCCGCGCAACGCATTCGACACCGGACACGTCTGCTCGGCCTCCTGCGCGATCTGCTTAAAAGTTTCTTCGTCGAGGCCCTCGACCTGACCACGGGTCTCAAGCCGCATCTTGGTGATCTTGAAGCCGCCAGTCTGCTGCGGTGAGAGCGAGCAGATTGCGCGGGTCTGGATCTGCTGCGGCTTGTAGCCTTTGCGGCCCAGAGTTGCGGCAAAGGCCATGCTGTAGCAGGCCGCGTGTGCCGCCGCGATCAATTCCTCGGGATTGGTGCCGTTAGCCTGCTCGAAGCGAGTCGCAAAGCTATAAGGTGTATCGCTGAGAACGCCGCTGTTGGTGTTGATCTGGCCGTTGCCGCCGCGAAGCTCTCCATTCCATACAGCGCTGGCTGAGCGTTCGATGTCTGCCATACGATTAATTCTCCCTCCTGATAATCGATCGAGCGGTACCTCGGTGCGGTACCGCTGCGTAGTGTAGCACAACTGCGGATGCTCAAATTCGCCGGGCCGGAGCGGCTCTCAGTTCCATATCGATCCCACGATCGCGGCTATGGTTTGCTGATCCACTCGGGCGGAGGCGTGATCTCTGCCTCTGGCTGAGAGCCGGGATCGGGTAGGCCGCTCTCGCGCAAGGTCATCAGCGGACGAACCTGCATGTCGTGGTCGCAGAGGATCTGGCAGGAAAGCCGCACCTGGCCCAGCAACTCTTTTTCGGCCAGCTTGTCGTGCTCAGCCTGCGTCATGCGCTCGGGCTCACCGCTGGCAAACTCGACCCGGCACGTAGTGCAGCGCGCGTAGCCGCCGCAGCGGTGCAGAATATCCACGCCGTTATCTTCGATCGCTCGTACCAGCCGCGTGCCGTCGGCAACCTCGAACGTGCTGTAGCCTTCAACCTCAAGTCTGGGCATGGATCTACCTCCTGATGCGAAAGATTATCGTTTCAAGCTCCAAGAATCGCGCCATGCTCGGCAAGTCGCTTGAGAATCTAGCCGCTGCTCGTGCCAAACCCTGATTGACGGCCCTGCCGAGCTATGCCATAATCGCTAGGCTGGATACTCAATCAATGAGTATCCAGGGTATAACCAGGTTACGTTGATTGCTATCACTCGAATGAAGCAGGGAGAGGTCGTATGCGTCGAATCCGCGCGTTGTTGCTGGGCTGTCTCTGGCTGAGCCTGATCGCCGGTTGTGGCACAACCCCCGAATCCACTTCGCCATCTGCTACCGCAAGCAGCGCGGCGCAAGGCACAAGCTTAACCGTGTTCGCGGCGGCCTCGCTGACTGAGGCGTTCGGCGAGATCGGCCAGCAGTTCGAGAAGCAGCACGGAGTGACGGTAGCGTTCAACTTCGCGGGCTCGCAGCAGCTTTCTCAGCAGCTGGCACAGGGCGCGGAGGCTGACGTTTTTGCTTCGGCCAATCTCCAGGAGATGGAGAACGCGATCACGTCGGGCGCGGTGGTCTCGGGAACGCAGCAGGTGTTTGTGCGTAACCGGCTGGTGGTGATCGTCCCGAAAGATAATCCAGGGCAGATCAGCCAGCTGCAAGATCTGGCGCGATCGGGCTTGAAGCTGGTCTTTGCCGCTGAGCAAGTGCCGGTCGGCGGATACACACAGCAGGCTCTGGAAAAGATGAGCGCCGATCCGGCCTTTGGCGCGGATTTCAAAACCAACGTCAACGCGAACGTCGTCTCGCAGGAGCAGAACGTAAAGTCGGTAGTTACCAAGGTGAGCCTGGGCGAGGCCGATGCAGGTGTGGCCTACGCCTCGGATGTGACGCCGGCCTTCGACGAGACGATCACGACGGTTGCGATCCCTGACGCATTCAACCAGATCGCCGCGTATCCGATCGCGCCGACGAGCAACCCGCCCGCCGGTAAGGAGCTGGCGCAGCTGTTTGTAGAGTTTGTGCTGTCGCGCGAAGGCCAGGTTATTCTGGGTCGCTATAACTTTCTCGTCGATACAGACAGTTGACGTAACCTGCGTTGAGCTGCAACCTGCCGCGCTCGTCGATCGTCAAAAACTGTAAAGTGTAGCTCGTGTGGAAGCGGAGAGCGGTTTGGGCGAAGCTCGTGCGAGGCCATACGGTACACGATCACGTACGCGTCGCGGAGGGTTTACGTATGCGCATGAAACAACCCGGTCTGATCCTGGCTGCGCTGGCTGTGCTATTGGGCTCGCTCTGGGCTGTGCCTGCCAGCGCCCAGCGCCAGGGTCCAAATCACGATCATGGCCAGCAGGGACAGCCGGCCACGCAATTTCACGGCGATCCGGCAGTACACAATGGTTTGGTCGCGGCGACAGCAGCGGCAAGCCGGCAGCGGCCACGGCTGGTTCATAATCAGCTCAAGGCAGGCAAGAGCATCGAGCAGATCGCGCAGGCGGCTGGCAGCAGCGCGGCCGACGTGCTGGCGCGCTTCGATGGAGGCATCGACAGGGCGATGCAGCGAGCGGTGACGAATCAGCGTCTGCCGCAAAGCGTCGCCGATGCACGCGCGGCCTGGTTCAAGCAATCGGCGCGGATGCAGATCGATCAGCCGGGCCTGGAGCCGGCCTTTCCGGGTCTGCATGAGGTGCATGTGATGATGATCTCGGCGGCGGTGCGCCAGAGCGGCATTCCACGCGCCACGATTCGCGCCGAGCTTGAAACCTGCAAAAACCTTACGACGATCGTTGGGAGCAAGGCCAAGACCGGCGCCGATGTAGCCGACGACGCGATCGCGCAGGCCGACAAGCTGTTCGACGCCTGGGTCGCGGCGGGTCAGCTGACCACAGCACAGCGCGACGAGTGGCGAGCCGCGTTCGGGAAGACTGCCAACAACATGGTCAGCACGCCGGGCCTGCATGTGGCCGGTAAGGAGTGCGCTCAGTAAGCTCTCAATTCTCTGTGTTAAACCAGAAGGAGCGTCCGGCGACGCTCCTTTTTGCTTGCCTACGACTGCTGCGCTCGCCGTCTCCACAGCGAGTAGAGCGCGATCGAGCCGGCCGTCGCCGCGTTGAGCGAGGCTACATGACCAGCCATCGGCAGCTTGATCAAGAAATCGCAGCGCTCACGCACCAGTCGCGATAGTCCTGGCCCTTCCGCGCCAACCACGAGCGCCAGCGGCAGATCCGAGCGCTGGCTGTCGTAGAGCTGGGCGCGCGGATCGTCTTCCAGGCCCGCAACCCAGATACTGTGCTCTTTCAGCTCCTCGATCGTCTGGGTTAGATTCGTCGCCTGGCTGATCAGCAGATGCTCCACGGCTCCCGACGACGCGTTAACAACCGAGGGCGTGATCCCGGCTGCCCGGCGATCCGGCAGAATCACGCCGTGTACGCCGACCGCATCGGCGGTGCGCAGCAGCGTGCCCACGTTCTGCGGATCTTGCACATGGTCGAGCAGCAGCAGCAGCGGGAGCTCGTCGCGCTCCCGCGCCAGCGCCAGCATCTCGTCCAGCTCGGCGTAGCGATACGGCCCGCCCTCAAGCACGACGCCCTGATGGTTCGCGCCCTCGGTCAGCGCGTCAAGCTCGCGGCGCTCGCTCTGCTCGACAGGAACTCTGGCCGCCTGAGCCAGCTCCAGCAGCTCGGTGATCGGCCCGCCCTCGCGCACGCCCTCGGCGATCAGCAGCCGCCTGAGCGTGCGGCGCCGAGCCCGCAGCGACTCGCGGACCGAGTTACGACCATAGATAAACTCGGCGTACGACGCTCGCGGCGAGCGCTCTTCTCGATGAAAGCCGCGCTCTTCGCGCCCAAACGGCCGCTGACCATCGCGGCGCTGCGGTGGACGTTGGCCGCGCTGCTGCGGTCCCTGCGCTCGTGAAGCGCTGCCACGGCCCGAAGACTGGCCGCGTTGTCCTTGCTTGTACTTCATCAGATGCCAAACGCGTCTTTAATCTTGGAGAAGAAGCCGCCTTCACGCTTGTCGATCGGCTCCGCGCCCCACTCGACGGCCAGCTCTTCCAGCAGCTCGCGCTGGCGATCGCTGAGCTTGGTCGGGACAACAATCCGCGTTACGATCACCTGATCGCCGCGTCCCTGGCCGCGCAGTGACGGAGCGCCCTTGCCGCGCAGCCGGAAGATCGCCTCGTGCTGCGTGCCCGCCGGAATCTCCAGCATTTCCTCGCCGCCGACAGTCGGCACCTTGACCTCGGTGCCGAGCGCTGCCTGCGCGACGTTGAGCGGCAGCTCAAGAATGATGTCGTTGCCGTTGCGCTGAAAGAGCGGATGCTCGCGCACGGAGATCGCCACCAGCAGATCTCCCGCCTGACCGCCGCGCAGCCCGGCCTCGCCCTCGCCGCGCAGCCGCAGCTGAAGGCCGTTGTCGACGCCGGGCGGCACCGTTACTTTGACCTTGCGGTTGTTGCGGGTGCGGCCCTCGCCCTTACAGGTGTGGCACGGAATCGCGATCGTCTTGCCGGTGCCGCCGCACTGATCGCAGGTAACGACCGTCAGCATATTAAAGATCGGCGCGCGGGTGCGGATCTCGCCCTGGCCGTTACACTTGGTACAGCGTACCAGATCCGTGCCGGGCTCCGCCCCGATGCCTTTGCAGGTCGCGCATGCTTCCGAGCGCTGGTACGAGATTTCTTTCTCGGTGCCGAAGATCGCCTCTTCGAAATCGATCTGCAAGTGGTAGCGCAGATCCGCGCCACGCAGCGTGTTGGGGCCGGCGCCACCGGTGCGCGCGCCCTGGTTGACAAAGGCGTCGAAGATCGTCGAGAAGATGTCGCCCTGGCCGAAGCCGCCGAACGGATCGTAGCCGCCTGCGCCGCCGACCGCCTGATGCCCGAAGCGATCGTACATCGAGCGCTTGTCGGTATCGGAGAGCACCTCGTAGGCCTCGTTGATCTCCTTGAACTTGGCCTCGGCGTCAGCTTCTTTGTTGAGATCCGGGTGATACTGGCGCGCCAGCTTACGGTACGCCTTCTTGATCTCGTCTGGGGTGGAAGTTCGTCCAACGCCCAATACTTCGTAATAATCGCGTTTTGATGAGGTTGCCATCGTGGCTACTCCCGGTTAGACCTTCGGTGCGTGCAACTGGTGAAAGCCGGCTGCGCTTGCTGATCCAAAGATACGTTAGCAATCACAAATCTCTTGGGATTTTTTCATGTACTCGGCTCGGCTCTGAGCGCTCACATGTACAATCGCTGGGACACACGGACAGAACGCCCGTGTGCCCATTTCGTGCTCCTTAACCCATGCTAAGCATTCACCTGATCTTCGGCGACGCCTTCCTCGGGCGTGTCGCTGCCGGAGTCGGGCTGTCCATCGCTCGGCGCGTCGCTCTGCTCGACATCTTTGATCTGGTCGAGCGCTGCCGCCAGCTCACCGATGCGCGTGCGAATCGTGGCGATCTCGTCGCTGTCGAGCGCCCGGCGCAGGCCTGCGATATGGAACTCAACCTCGTCGCGCAAGGCCGAGTCGATGTGCTCGCCGCGCTCACGCAGCCGCCGCTCGGCGCTGTAGATGATGCCGTCGGCCTGGTTCTGCACCGCGATGCGCTCCCGGCGCTCCTCGTCGTCGGCGCGATTCTGCTCGGCCTGCTTGACCATATCCGCGATCTCGTCGTCGCTGAGGCCCGACGAGGGGCGGATCGTGATGCTCTGCTTGCGGCTGGTGCCTTTGTCGATCGCCGAAACGTTGAGCAGGCCGTCGGCGTCGATGTCGAAGGTGACCTCGATCTGCGGCACGGCGCGCGGCGCGGGCGGGATCTCGTTCAGCTCGAAGGTTCCGAGCAGCTTGTTATCCGTCGCCAGCGGTCGCTCGCCCTGGTAGACCTTGATCTCGACCGCCGTCTGGTTGTCGGTCGCCGTCGAGAAGACCTGCGAGCGCTTGGTCGGGATCGTCGTGTTGCGATCGATCAGTGAGGCCATCACGCCGCCACGGGTAGCAATGCCCAGCGTCAGAGGCGTCACGTCGAGCAGCAGCACGTCCTTGACTTCGCCGCTGAGCACCGCGCCCTGGATCGCCGCGCCGATCGCGACCACCTCATCAGGATTAACGCCTTTGTGCGGCTCTTTACCAAAGAACTTCTTGACGGCGTTTTGCACCGCCGGCATCCGCGTCTGGCCGCCGACCAGAATTACCTGATCGATCTCGCCGGCGCGCACGCCCGCATCTTTGAGCGCCTGCCGCACAGGCTCAAGCGTGCGCTCAACCAGATCGCCGGTCAGCTGCTCTAGCTTGGCGCGGCTGAGCGCGACCTGAAGATGCTTCGGCCCGTTGGCGTCTGCCGAGATGAAGGGCAGGTTGATCTCGCTCTGCATCACCGTCGACAGCTCTTGCTTGGCCTTCTCGGCAGCCTCTTTGAGCCGCTGAAGCGCTACGCGATCGGTGCGCAGATCCACGCCCTCGCTGTTCTTGAACTCCTCGACCAGCCACTCGATGATGCGCTGATCGAAGTCATCGCCGCCGAGATGCGTGTCGCCGTTGGTCGCGCGGACTTCGAAGACGCCCTCGCCCAGCTCCAGCACCGAAATATCGAAGGTGCCGCCGCCGAGGTCATACACCACGATCGTTTCGTTGGTGCTGCCCTCGCCGAAGCCATACGCCAGCGCCGAGGCGGTCGGCTCGTTGATGATGCGCTCGACTTCCAGCCCCGCGATCTTGCCGGCATCTTTGGTAGCCTGGCGCTGCGACTCGTTGAAGTAGGCCGGAACCGTGATCACCGCGTGGGTGATCGGCTCGCCCAGGTAAGCTTCGGCGTCGGCCTTGAGCTTTTGCAGGATCATCGCCGAGATTTCTTGCGGCGCGTACTCGCGACCACCCATCATCACGCGGGCATCGCCGTTGGGTGCCGACGTTAGTTTATAGGGCACCAGCGCCTTGTCGCGCTGCACGCTCTCGTCGTCCAGCTTGCGACCCATGAAGCGCTTGACCGAAAAGATCGTGTTCTCGGGATTAGTGATCGCTTGACGCTTGGCGATCTGGCCGGCGGTGCGCTCTCCGTTTTTGCTCACAGCAACCACCGACGGCGTGGTGCGCGTGCCTTCGGCGCTGGCGATCACGATCGGATCGCCGCCCTCCACGACCGCGACCACCGAGTTGGTTGTGCCCAAATCTATGCCAATAGTTTTGCCCATGAATGACTCCAGAAGAACTAAGAACGAGCAGGTACGCGGTTCTTGGTTCTAGGTTCTAGGTTCTCCCTACTCTTGCCCAACCTTGACCATGCTTGGCCGCAGCACGCGGTCGTGCAGCATATAGCCGCGCCGCAGATCGGCGGTGACTTTGCCGGCCTGCTCAGGGCCTGCGTCCTCGTGCATAACTGCATCGTGGAAATGCGGGTTGAACGGCTCGCCCAGCGCCTCGATCGGCTTGACGCCCTCGCCCTCAAGCACCATCTGGAGCTTGCGCTGGACGCCCTGAAGGCCGCTGAACCACGAGGTTTCGGCAACCTCGGCCGGCACGTGCTGCATCGCCAGGTCGAAGTCATCAAGGATCGGCAGGATCTTCAGGATCAGGCCGGCGGTGGCGTTACGGATCAGCGTGCCGCGCTCTTCCTCGGTCCGGCGCTTGAAGTTTTTGAGATCCGCCGCTACGCGCAGATACTGATCTTTATAGCTGCTGGACTCTTGCTCCAGCTGTTGCATACGCGACTGTAATTCGTCTGACGAAAGCTGAGGCTTGGTTGTTGCTTCGTCGGTGCCGACAGTGGTTGTGTTTTGCTCGGTGGATTGTTCCGGCGACGGTTGTCGTTCTTCCATAACGTTGTTGATGCTCCTCTTAGGTTCTCTTAGTAGTGTTCAGGTATGTATCGTACATCAGCGCCGCGGATCAGGCGCTGGATGAGCGCTCGCCATATAGCTCGGCCAGCAGATCGCTCATGACCGACGAGATATAGCGCACGCTTGAGATCGAGCGTGGATAGGGCATACGTGTGGGTCCGATTACGCCCAGCACGCCGGCGACCTCGCCGCTGCGGCCGTAGCGCGAAAGAATCACGCTGTACTCGCGCATCGTGTCCTGGCCGTGCTCCCCGCCGATGACGACCTGCACGCCCTCGTTGTTGAGCGCCTGCGGGATCAGCGTGCCGATGCCGACGCCCTGCTCAAGGATGCGCAGCAGCTGCTTGACACGATCGACCTGGGCAAACTCGGGCTGGCCCAACATCTCCAGCAGGCCATCATGATGCAGTGCCTCGTTGATCTGGCCCTCAAGCTGGCGCATCGCCCGCGTAATCACGTCGAGGACCATCCGCGCAAACGGCGTCAGCGGCGGCTCATCCGGCATCGTGACGCGGCTTTCAAGCAGATCCAGGGTTGCGCCTTCCAGGCGCTGGTTGAAGTACTGCGCCAGATTGCTCAGATCTTCCTGGCTGTTCGGCTGCTCGGTCGTCAGCGACTGCTGCTTGATCGTGCCGTCGTGCAGGACCAGCACCAGCAGCACAACAGTCTCGTAGATGGCGATCAGCTCGAGATGCTTGAAACGGACTTCGTAGGCGCGCGGCGGTGTGACAACTGCGGCGTTATGAGCGGTGCGTGCTAGAACGGCGGCAGCCAGGTGAATCCACTGATCCAGCTCACTGCGAACCTGGTAGAACTGATGCTGGATCGTGCGCTGCTCCTGCGGCGAGAGCGCCTGCCGGTCCATCAGGTTTTCGACGAAGTAGCGATACCCGGCGTCGGTGGGAATACGGCCTGCCGAGGTGTGCAGATGTGTGAGCAGCCCGAGATCTTCCAGGGCCGCCAGCTCGTTGCGGATTGTCGCCGAGCTGTATTGCAACTGGTATTTTTTGAGCAGCGTCTCAGACGCGACCGGCCTGGCCGGCGACTCGATATACTCCTGGATCACAAGTTTTAGGATTCGCTGTCTTCGTTCTGTCAGTTCTAGAATCATAGCATCCCTCATATCCACGCGCAGTCTCTCATCGCCCGGCTTGGATGCTTTAGCACTCGCCAGTGCAGAGTGCTAAACTGTTCATGTATATGAAAGGCGTGCGCGTGACCCATCGGCGTTTGCGCACGCCAAACATATTTTACCACGGCTCAACATCGCGTCAATCGCTTTCACGCGAGAACTTTATAGAGTCAGACTCAACCTTTGGGCGGCAAGCGATCAGGACAGACTTGATCGAGAACCAAGAACAAAAGATGGAGCCGCTGTTCTTTGTTCTTTGTTTGCTTGTTCTTTGTGCTTTGAGATTCAACACAGCCGACAGCTACGTAGTTGATCTCGGAGTGTGCATTCGGTACAATCCCGGCGATCGTTCAGCTTCTTTCAAAAATTTCCCAACTTTCTTATGGTTGTGAAGGTTTAGCGCTGCTCAAAGCCAGCCGCTGCTATTCCCTACGCCTCGTCGTCCCCACATGTTCGCCACGCTGATCGCTGTCCGTCACCTGCCACTGTGGTCTGATCCACAATCTTTCCGCTTCTGTTTCTGTCGGTTGTTCACGCAAGAGAAAGAGAGCTTCCATGAAACGGCTGAGTCTCATCGTCGTGATTATGCTGGGCCTCGCCAGTAGTCTGGTCGTGCGAACCAGCTTCGCCGGGGCGAGCTTCGCCGAGGGTTTCGACAACACGGGCTCCACCGGCTCCCCCACTAGCGGCCCGGCGAATTTGATCAGCGCGGGCTGGATCTTCCGTAACCAGAGCCAGCCCCTGGGCTCAAGCAGCTGGTACGGCTCCGGCGATACCCAGGCTTTTGGCCCGCACAGCGGCACCGGCTTTCTAGCGGCCGATTACACCAGCACCAGCTGGGTTTCGGGCTCGGCGATCAGCAACTGGGCGATCCTGCCCGTGGTTCCCGGCCAGACCGCAGGCGATGTGATGCGCTTTGTGGTGCAGGCGTCGGTGTACACGTTTCGCCAGGATCGCATACAGGTGCGCTACTCGCCGACGGGCGGCACCAGCACCGGCTCCAGCGCCAGCGACGTGGGCGACTTCACCACGCTGCTGCTCGATATTAATCCCGTACCGTCCGGCCAGGATTGGGTCGCGCAAAACGTGACGCTGCCGGGAGCGGGCCGGATCGCGTTTCGCTACTATCTGCCGCAGACCGGCTCCGGCACGCAGACCGGCGGCTTCTTTGGTATCGACACGCTGGTAGTAGGCACGCCGCCCGCCGGATCGCTGCCGATTCCGCAGCCGGGCCAGACCGTCACCTGGACCCAGGCGATGAGCCCCGTGGTGATCACGGGACGTCAGATCATTCCAGCCGGCGGCACGGTGGTTGTGGAATCTGGCGTTGAGATTCAGGTCCAGCAAAACAGCACACTGGTTGTCGAGGGAACGGTGCGCGGCGCCGGCACTGCGACCAGTCCAATCCGCGTTACTGCCCCGGCGGTGTATCCTCCGGCGCTGCACGTGTTTGGCACGCTCGATCTCACGCACGCCACGATCGGCGGGCAGGTCAAAGCCGACTCGGGCGGCTCGCTGCTGTTTAGCAACGCGCGCTTCCAGACCTATGGCACACTGACCAGCACCAATGGGCTAACCAACTATAAGCCGCCGTTTGTGCGCATCGATCAAAGCCACTTCGAAGGCACCGATCTCTACGTCTCGGATATTAGCGTCGTGCTGCGCGACACGACGTTCCACAACGGGTCGCCGATCTTCCTGTACAGCTACCTGTACCTCAACAACGTGACCGTCGACGGCGGCACGCTCTCGATCTCCAACGATTACCAGCCTGGCTATCTCAACAACGTGACGATCAGGAACTCACCGCAGGCGGGCATCTCGCTGGGCGGCGGCAACTGGGGCAACGACTATTTCATCGGGCCGAGCGTTGTGCTGCAAAACAACCTGTATCCCGTCGCAGTCGGCGATGGCGGCATCTTGCCCGGCAGCACGCTTCCCGCGACCGGCAACGTCAACAACTACATTGCCGGCCCTGGCGACGGCGATCATCGCGGCCCGGTGACCTGGTCCAACGTCGGCATTCCGTATGTGATTACGGGCTTTCCCGACATCGATTTTGGCGAGGCCTGGAACGTGCTTCCCGGCACGACGATCAAGTTCGGGCCGAGCGCAGGTGCGGCGGGTGGCTTTGTCGCGCGTGGTGAGCCGGGCGCTCCAGTCAAATTCGAGCGCTTGAATCCTACGCAGGCCTGGAGCGATCTCCGCTCGCCGCGCCGGCTGGAGCACGCGATCGTGGATGGCAGCCAGTACGGCCTGGTCTTCTCGTCGCTGGGATCGCCGCGCTACGTCGATAGCGCGATCTTGCGCAACAACGCCCGCGCCGCTGTCGGCTCGGTGGTGATTCGCGGCACGCAGTTTCTCAACAACACTGTCGGCGCCAACGTTGGAGCGACCAGCGATCTCAACGGTCTGACCAATCCCAACAGCTTTGTCGGCAACAGCACCGGCGTGCAGTCGGCCAGCGATGCGCGCTATAACTGGTGGGGCAATGCCAGCGGCCCGACCTCGCCCGACAACGCGCGCGGCACCGGCGACTCGGCCGCGTCGGGAGTGCCGATCAAGCCGTTCCTGACGACCGCGCCGGACTACAGCAACAGCGCGCCGATCGTCCATCTGCGCACGCCTTCGTTCCTGGCCGAGCCGGGTCAGAAGATCATGCTCAACTGGGATGCGCAGGATAACGGCGCGATCGCTTCCCAAAAAATTCTCTTCTCGCCGGATAGCGGCGGCACGCAGACGTACACGGTGATCGCCGATAACCTGCCCGCTACCCAGCGCGCGTTCGAGTGGACGGTGCCCAACATCGGCTTCCAAAACTCCAATCCCACGGCCACGATTCGTGTTGTGGCGGTGGATAGCACCGGCCGCGAGGGCTGGGATGCCGCCGAAGTGGTGATTCCTTCGGGCGAGGCCACCGGCAACCTCACGATCACCAGCGATCTGCGTGGGCCGTTCCGCGCCGGTGATAACGTCCCGATCTGCTGGACCGCATCGGGCCTGGGCCTGTACGCCGACAGCTTCGAGGCGTTTTTGTTCATGGATGGCAATCAGCGCGTTGTTTCGCTTGGCGGCCTGGCCACGTCAGGCTGTCTGCCGCTGCCGCTGACGATGCCCTTTGTCAGCACAGACTCGGCGCGAGTCGGAATCAAGATCTACGGCACCTACAATCGTGTTAAGTGGTTCTTCAGCGAGCCGTTCACGATCCGTCCCGATTCGCGTATCCCGGACGCCGCGCCGGCGGTGACGCTGCTCAGCCCAACCAGTGGCGCGAGCATCACCCCTGGCTCGATCGTGCCGATCACGTGGTCGGCCAGCGACGACGAGGCGCTCCGCTCGTTCGATCTACAGGCCTCGTATGAAGGCGGCCGGACCTGGCATCTGATAGCGGAAGATCTGCCCGGCAGCGCCCGCAGCTTCAGCTGGCAGACGGCGCCCGGCAGCGGCTTTGCCAATCTGCGCCTGCGCGTGGTCGCGCACGATCTGCGCTTCCAGAACTCGTCGTCCACGATCGGCGGCGGCACCACGCCACCACCCACGTCTACGCCAACGCCCACACCTACGATCGCGCCGACGCCAGGGCCGACCGCAACGCCGACGCCCGCGCCGGATACGGTAGCGATCACCAGGGCGGAGTACACCAAGTCGAAGCAGCTGCGCGTTGAGGCCACGAGCACGCAGAGCACGGCAACGCTCAAGGCGTACGTCACGTCGAGCGGCGCGCTGATCGGCACGCTGACCAACAACGGCAGCGGCAGGTACAGCGGCCAGTGGAGCCTGTCTACCAATCCGCAGAGTATTACGGTGCGCAGCAGCCTCGGCGGCGCGGCGACCAAGTCGGTAACTGCCAAATAACCTGTACGCCAATCCAAACGCTATCAAGCCCTTGGCCGTCAGTCAACTCTGATGGTCAGGGGCTTTGTCGATCGTCTCGATGGCCTGGTCGCCGTGGGACTACTTTTGATCCAGTCTTTGCTCGATCGCCGCCTGATACTCCGGCAGCTTGGCGGCAACGGCGCGCAGCAGCCCGAAGCAGCCGGTCAGCATCATGTCCCCGTGTGGCACCGCACGATACAGCTGCGCGCCGTTTGTGCCCCAGCTCTGGACGAACGCCTGGCGCGGTCCTGTCGTCGCGAGCAGCGGCTTTTGGGCGGGCGTCCGATCCAGGATCAGCGCGCCGTGGCCCTGCGACGAAAAGATCTCGTCGTTGGTCAGTGTGCCGCCGGCCAGACGCTCAAGAAATGTGTTCAGCTGTTCGGGTTGCAGCTCGCCGGTGTGATGCTCGAACAAGCCGCGAATCGTGTGGCCCGCGAGGTGAAAGGCCAGCGCGTGGAAGTTGCCGATATTGGCGATCAAGACTTCGGGCTGCGCTGCCACCAGCGGATCGTCGAGCGCGCCGAGGATAGCGGCCGGCGCGGTGTCCATCACCACCAGCGGCACCATGTCGGGCACGCTCTCGGCAACGGCGTGCAGCCGCGTCATCTGGATCGGAATGCCGGCGCGCGTGAAGGCCAGATCCGTCAGCCAGCCGCCGTCTTTGAGCCGCTCGGCCAGGTAATCGAAGCGGAACTTGCGGTCGCTGACGTCGGGCGGCGCGTTGCCGTGATCGAAGACCGCGACGGCCAGCACGTCCCAGCGCGGCTCGACGCCGAACGCGTCCAGCGCGGCCGTGATCGCGTCGAGGTCGAGATCGCGCATCTCGATGTGAACCGCGTCGTGGGCGCGCTCCGCCGGGCTATTTTCGTCGAAGAGGTAGATTCCCGCAGCCTGCACTTTGTCGAGATCGTCGTCGAAGGTGCGCGCGGCGTCAGGTGTGGCGTAGACCGGCAGGCCGGCCTGAATGTGATCGTTGATTGCCCAGTGGCAGGGACCACCGCCCATCAGCACGCCGTGCAGCATGATCGACTGCTGGGCTTTGGTCGCGGCGCGCACCCGCTGGGCAATGCGTAGCGTCGGCGAGGGCATGATCAGCTGGTAGCTATTTTCGACCGGGCCGTCGCTGTCGAAGAGCAGAATATCCTGGGTGCCGGTGCCCACATCGATCGCCAGAACGCGCATAGGATTTGCTCCTCTCTAGATCAAGCACACAAAACTACTTCACTACTTTGAAACCATTGATCGGCAATTGGCCTTGATTGAGTTGCTGGGCGAAGAACGGAATGAACTGCTTCATGTTGGATTCGTAAGCGGCAGGCCATAGCTCCTGGAGTCTTGCTCTGGCCTGTTCGTTGATATAGATCTGACCTGAACGCTCGATCAAAACCATAGCCACAGCTTTATTCTCTTCAACCACAGTAAATATGTACTCATCATTGTCTTCGATCATCGACTGTTGAAGCTCGTCTGTAAAGTCTTTGAGTACGTTTGAATAAAGGTCATTATTCATGGCACCATCGTGCAACAAGGCTTGTTCCAGCGCCGCTCGAATCTGTTTTATGCTCATAACCCCTCCGTCACGCTCTTACGACATTATAGCCCACATCGATCGCCAGAACGCGCATAGCCTCTCCCTCCTCCACAAGATCATCTAGAATCATCAGTTTAATACACTATATTTAGGCAATTTTCGATCATTATAACTGTAGCTAAGTCACAGCCTCTTTTATACAATACGCTTAGCGATCCAAAAGAGAGGAATCTGTCTATGTCCCAGCCGTCACCACTGAACGAGGGTATCAAAGTTTTTTACTCGTATTCACACAAAGACGAAAGAATACGCAATGAGCTTGCGAATCACCTCAGCATCTTGCGGCGGCAAGGCGTTATCTCCGAGTGGCACGATCGTAAGATTGGCGCAGGGGATGAGTGGGCAGGTGAGATCGATCAGCATCTTAATACAGCCCAGATTATTTTGCTACTCATCAGCTCTGACTTCTTAGCTTCAGACTATTGCTACGACATCGAGATGAAGCGTGCGATGGAGCGTCACGATGCCGGTGAAGCGCGGGTCATTCCTGTCGTTCTCCGACCCGTTATGTGGCTGGGGACGCCTTTCAGTAGGCTTCAAGCATTGCCTAAAGATGCCAAGGCTGTGACTCTTTGGCGCACCTCGGATGAGGCCTTCGTAAGCGTTGCTGAAGGTATTCGTGAAGCAGTTGAGGAAATAAAACGACTATCAAGACTACAAGTACGGAATATTCAACAAAATTCAATAAAAGAACGCTTTCGGACGCTTGTTGTCGATCAAATGCATCGCGGCGACCATGTAACGATTAATGAAGCTATCAATGCTGCAAAACCGGGTGATCGAATTCTGGTTCGTCCAGGATTCTATCAAGAGGTTCTGGTCATTGACAAGCCAGTAGAAATCATTGGTGATGGATTACGTGAAGAGATTGTTATTCAGTCACGAGAAAATCATATCATTTGGTTCGAGGCAACAATGAGTCGTGTAGTAAATATCACATTACAGCAAATAGGTCGAAAAGGGTATTGGTTTGGGGTGGTGATTAATCAAGGCCGCCTAGATTTAGAGGACTGTGATATTACTAGCCAGAATTGGGCAAGTGTTGCTATTCGTGATGGTGCTGATGCACGTCTGCGTCGCAATCGGATTCATGGTGGTAGCCGAACAGGGATTATTATTTTTGAAGGACAGGCGATCCTGGAGGAGAATGATATTGTTGCGAATTACTTACATGGAATAGAGCTTCATGGTGGTGGTAATCTCATAGCACGCCATAATCGCATTAGTAAAAGTGGTTATGAAGCTATCTGTATAGAGGATGGCGGTTCAGGCACGTTTGAAGATAATGATCTGCGTGATAATGCCGGTGGAGCTTGGTTCATTGATAACGAAAGCCTCCCCAACGTCAAGCGTGCGCGCAACATAGAAGAGTAAGGAAACCATGCAGATCGTTGATCTCCGCCCAACCGATGAGTCCTTGATCCGGCAAGTCGCCGAGATGCTGGTCGCCGCCTTTGCAGATTTTGCGCCGGATGCGTGGCCGGATCTCCAATCGGCGCTTGAGGAGGTGCGCGAATCGTTTGGTGACGGACGGATTAGCCGCGTGGCGCTGGACGAGCACGACGATGCGATCGGTTGGGTTGGCGCGATCTCGGAGTATGACGGCAACGTCTGGGAGCTGCATCCGCTCGTGGTGCGGCCCCATCTCCAGCGCGGCGGCATCGGTCGGGCGCTGGTAGCGGATCTTGAGCAGCAGGTGCGGCAGCGCGGCGGCGTGACGATCTTGCTCGGCACCGACGACCAGACCGGACAAACCTCGCTGGGCGGCGTCGATCTGTATCCAAACGTGTGGGAGCATATCGCCACGATCCGCAACCTCGGCGGGCATCCCTACGAGTTCTACCAGAAGCTGGGCTTTGTGATCACCGGCGTGCTGCCCGATGCGAACGGGCCCGGCAAGCCCGATATTTTCATGGCTAAGCGCGTGGCGAAGGAGCGAAGCTAGATCATGGCAACGCACGATCATTCGACGCCGGCCTACAACATCTACACGCTTGAGCAGCGGCCCGAATTTCGCAACCGCATCAGCCCGCTGAACGCCAAGTGCTGGCCCGCGTTTATGATGGAAGATCCGGTCGCCGCCCAGCACTGGAACACGCTGCTGGACACGTTCGCGCCGTTTCAGTTTGTGCTCTGCGCCGAAGACAACACGCTGACCGCGGCGGGCAACGCGATTCCCGTGCTCTGGGACGCCACAACCGAAGGCTTGCCCGAGGGCTGGGATTCCGTGCTTGAGCAGGGTGTGCGCGATCGCGAGCAGAATCGCGCGGTCAACACGCTCTCGGCGCTGTCGATCACGGTCGATCCGCAGCACCAGGGAAGTGGACTCAGCCGTTTGATGGTCCAGGTCATGCGCTCGATCGCGGCTACGCATGGCTTCCTGAATCTGATCGCACCGGTCCGCCCCTCGTTCAAAAGCCACTACCCGCTCACGCCGATCGAGCGCTATATCACCTGGCAGCAGCCCGACGGCGCGCCCTTCGATCCCTGGCTGCGGGTACACTGGCGGCTGGGCGCGCGAATCCTCAAGGTCGCGCCGCGCTCGATGGTGATTCCGGGAACGGTTGCGGAGTGGGAAGCGTGGGCGGCGATGCCCTTCCCGGAGAGCGGAGGCTATGTTGTGCCGGGCGCGCTCTCGCCGGTGACGATCGATCGGGAGCAGGATCGCGGCGAGTATGTGGAGCCAAACGTCTGGATGCGCCACGCCATCGACGCTGAGGGCGCGGCTGCATCTGCGGATGCGTAAAGCTTTTACCTGCGTCCGGTCGCGATCGGCTCGTTGACGGCGCGCTCGTGCGCTGTGGGCTGGAGCGGCGTGTCCGAGGTGGGACGCCTGGCGACGGCAACCAGCGCACGCGCGCCGCGATCGTAGGTGAAATAGTTGTAGGCCCAGTTGATCAGCACCAGCAGCCGGTTGCGAAAGCCGATCAGATAGAACAGGTGCACCGCCAGCCACAGCAGCCAGGCGATCGGCCCGCTCCAGCTCAGGTTCCATACCCGCGCCACCGCCGAGCGCCGTCCGATCGTCGCCATCGAGCCTTTGTCGGTATAGCGGAAGCGCTGAAGCGGCTGCGCTTGTAGCTGGCTGACGATATTGCGCGCCACCAGACGACCCTGCTGCATCGCGACGGTTGCCAGCTGCGGATACGGCCTGCCATCCGGAGCGGCCAGATGCGCCAGATCGCCCACGACCCAGACCTGCGGATCGCCGGGCAGATGCAGCTCGGGCGTGACCGCGACCCGCGCGCCGCGCTCTAGCTCGACGCCAAGCGACCCTCCCAGCGGCGCGCCCTGAATGCCGGCCGCCCAGACCACCGTCTCAGTCGGCAGCGTGGTGCCGTCTTTGAAGCGCAGCAGCCCCCCCTCGAAGCCGACGACGCTCGCGCCCAGTCGCAGCTCAACGCCCATCTTTTGCAGCCGGCGCTCGGCCTTGTGCGAAAGGTTGGGCGGAAACGCCAGCAGCACACGATCGGCGGCCTCAAGCAGGATCACCCGCACGCGGCGAAAATCGATCGCCGGGTAATCTTTGCTCATCACATGCCGGAACAGCTCGATCAGCGCGCCGGCAACCTCGACGCCGGTTGGCCCGCCGCCGACCACGACAAACGTGAGCAATTGCTGGAGTCGCTCTGGATCGCTTTCGGTGACGGCGCGCTCAAACCGCGTGATCAGATGATTGCGCAGCGCCAGCGCGTCGGGCACATCTTTTAGCTCAAAGCCGTGCTCGCGGATCGTTTGCAGGCCGTAGAAGTTGGTCGCGCTGCCGGCCGCGACGACCAGATGATCGTAGGCGAATCGACCGCGATCGGTGATCACAGCCCGCTGCTCACGATCGATCGCTTCGACCGAGGCGAGCTGAAAGCGGACATTGCGCCAGCCCCGGATGATCGCGCGTACCGGATGCGCGATCTGCTGCGGCTCAAGTCCTGCTGTGGCAACCTGATACAGCAGCGGCCAGAAACCATGATAGTTATTTCGATCCAGCAGCAGAACCTCGACGGACGCGCCGCTCAGCCCACGTGCGACTTCCAGCCCGCCGAAGCCCGCGCCAATAATCACGACGCGCGGTCGATCGGTAGTGGTGTTTGTAATCATGTTGATACTCCATCACGCTACTTTGTGAAGGATATAACAAATATAGCATAATGATCGCGAGCTGTGTAGGGGTACAATTATCGAAATGAAGGAGCGCCACAATGCCGAGCGACGATACGCATGGCTCCCATGCTCATCCTGAACAACACGATCGCGAGCGTGCAGCCCACCACGATCACGACGACCACGATCACGACAACCACAGCCACCATGATCACAATCACGATGATCACGATCATCAGGGCGGCATGTTTGGCTGGCTGTTTCACGGTCACAAGCACGAAGGCGCGCAGATCGACTCGGCGCTGGAGGCCAGCGATGAAGGTATTCGCGCGCTCAAGATCTCGCTGATCGGGCTGCTGGCGACGGCGATCTTCCAGTCAGTGATCGCCTGGATCAGCGGCAGTGCGGCGCTGCTGGCCGACACGGTACATAACTTTTCGGATGCGCTCACCGCGCTGCCGCTCTGGCTGGCGTTTGTTGTCAGCCGGCGTCCGGCCAACCGGCGCTACACCTACGGCTATGGACGGGCCGAAGATCTGGCCGGACTGGTGATTATTTTGATGATCGCGCTGAGCGCCGGGTTGGCTGGCTATGAGTCGGCGCGCAAGCTGCTTCAGCCCGAGCCGATCTCCAGCCTGGGCTGGGTGATCGTCGCGGCGATCATCGGAGCGGCGGGCAACGAAATTGTGGCGGAGTATCGCATGCGTACCGGGCGGCGGATCGGATCGGCGGCGTTGATCGCGGACGGACAGCACGCGCGGGTTGACGGTCTCACGTCGCTGGCGGTGCTGATCGGCGCGGTCGGCGTGTGGCTGGGCTTTCCGCTGGCCGATCCGCTGATTGGCCTGCTGATCACGGTCGCGATTCTGTTCATTCTCAAAGACACAGCGCAGACCATGTGGTATCGGCTGATGGACGCGGTCGATCCCGAGCTGACGGATCGTCTGGAGCAGGTGGCACAGCAGGTTGAGCAGGTGCGCTCGGTGGATGCTGTGCGCGTGCGCTGGCTTGGTCACCGGCTGCGCTGCGAGCTGCACATCGGCGTCGACGCCTCGCTGCCTACCGCCGAAAGCCACGCCATCGCCGAGGAGGTGCGGCACAGGCTGCTGCACGAGCTGCCCGGCCTTGAGGTCGTCACGGTCCACGTCGATCCGGCGGGCTCCGGCGACTACCACGCGCTGGTCGCGCATCATGAGCAACCGGCGCACTCACACTGAGCGGCAGCCTGAGCTACTAGCAGCATTTGCCCGGCGCAGCGCATCTCTGCTATGCTCCGTTCCAGCAGCCAGCCTGTGATGAGGAGATTTTGATGAATATCGAGTTCAAGCGACTCAACGAGGTCGATAAAGCCGACATTATCGATCTGATGAACGATCCGCTCGTGCGCCGTCAAATGCCGCTCACCAGCGACAATTTCAGCGAAGCCGATTGTGACGGGTTTATTGCGGGAAAAGAGCGTTTGTGGGCTGAGCACGGGTACGGCCCGTGGGCGTTCGTGGTCGACGGCACGTTTGCCGGCTGGGGCGGCTTACAGCCCGAAGGTGACGACGCGGATCTTGCGCTGGTATTACATCCCAAATTTTGGGGCAAGGGCAAGCCGATCTACGACGAGATTATCAGGCGCGCGTTTGGCGAGATGGGCTTTGAGTCGGTGACGATTCTGTTTCCGCCCAGTCGAACGCGGATCAAAGGTATCCTACGGCTAGGCTTCAAGCCCGACGGCGAAGTCGAGATCGGCGGTGAGCACTTTATTCGCTATCGCCTGCACAAAGCGGCTGCGTAGTATTATACGGACTGTTGATCGTTTAGCGATCGGATGTGAGCAAGGAGCGACAATGCGCTATCGCAAGCTGGGAAGGACGGGCCTCAAGGTTTCGGAGGTTTGCCTGGGGACGATGACGTTCGGCTGGACCGCCGACGAGCCGGCCGCGCGATCGATCATGAGCGCCGCCGTGGAGGCCGGCATCAACTTTTTCGATACCGCCGACATCTACTCGCGCTGGTCGCCGGAGTCGTATGCGGGCAAAACTGAGGAGATTATTGGGCGCTGGCTACGGGAGCAGCCCCGCGCCCGGCTGATCATCGCGACCAAGATTCGCGGCCAGATGGGCGATCAGCCCAACGACCAGGGCCTGAGCCGCAAGCATATTCTGGAAGGCGTCGATCGCAGCTTGCAGCGGCTCCAGACCGACTACCTTGATCTTTACCAGACGCACTGGCCGGATCTCGAAACGCCGCTCGAAGAAACCCTGCGCGCCTTCGACGATCTGGTACGATCCGGCAAAGTGCGCTACATTGGCTGCTCGAACACGCCCGCCTGGTACCTCACCAAGGCGCTCTGGACCAGCGACAAGCATGATCTGGCACGCTACGACAGCCTCCAGCCGCACTATAACCTGGTCCACCGTGCCGAGTTCGAGCGCGAGGCGCTGGATCTCTGCCGCGATCAGGAGCTGGCGGTGATCCCGTACAGCCCGCTGGCAGGCGGCTTTTTGACCGGCAAGTACCGGCGTGGACAGGCTGCACCCGAGAACAGTCGCGGTGCGCAGAACGAGCGGATTCAGGGCTACATGCGGAACGAGCGCAACCTGGATCTGATCGAGAAGCTGGACGAGATCGGCAAGGAGCATGGCAAGAGCGTGGCGCAAGTTGCGCTGGCCTGGCTGATCGACGCGCCCGCCGTGACCGCTCCGATCGTCGGCGCCAACACCGTCGAGCAGCTGCATGATACACTGGGCGCGGTCGGGTTTACGCTCTCGGAGGCCGAGCGCAAACAGATCGACGAGCTGAGCAGCTGGAAGTGAAAGCGAGCAGACCCTGCGGGTGAACAAAGGAACAAGTGAGCAAAGGAACAAAAGGGCCGGTGCTATCTGTTTGTTCTCTTGTTTCTTTGTTCTCTGTTCGTTCGGCTCTAGGTTCTGGGTTCTAAGTTCTGGGTTCTTCAGCTATGCACAAAACAAACTCGATGCGCATTCTTGACGCGCGCAAGATACCCTACACCGCGTTCACCTACGACGACTCGATCCACTCGGGCTCTGGCGTCGCCGAGGCGATCGGCGTGCCGGTCGGCCAGCTCTTCAAGACGCTGGTCGTGCTGCGCGATCGTGGGCGGCCGATCCTGGCGATCATCCCGAGCGATCGGGAGCTGGACCTGAAAAAGATGGCCGCCGCTGCCCGCGAGAAGCGCGTGCGCATGGCAACTCAGCGCGAGGCCGAGGCCAGGACCGGGCTGCTGGTCGGCGGCATCTCCGCGCTGGCGCTGCTCGACAAAGGCTTCGATGTGTTTCTCGACGAGACGGCGCAGCAGCTCGCCGATCTCTATGTTAGCGCGGGCCAGCGCGGCGTCAATCTGCGGCTGCGCGTCGACGATCTGGTGGCGGTGACCAAAGCGACGGTTGCAGGGCTCAGCGGCGAGGCCATGTCGTGAGCGGCGACTCCGCTTCAGGATGTGTGATGCAAACGCCGGGATACGCTACGAAAGCAGGCTGCGCGAGCGCTTGTTGAAGCGGGTCACTCATCAGCCTGTGCTCCCCTACAGCCTTCTGCGCGCTGAGTGGAAATTTGGCGCGGGGGATTGACAGCTATGCTATGATAACTCTACCGCATCGATAGACCCAACTCCCCCGCTAGCGGTGCGCATCTGCTTACCTCCCCTTTAGTATAGGAGGCTCCTCATGGGCGACAAGAGTCCGAAGAACGTCAGCAAGCAGAAGAAAGTTCACGATCAGAAAAAGCAGCAGCAGAAGAAACAACCTGCTACTGCTAAGAAATAGCTGACGCCAAGCTGAGGAGCACAGGTCTTCGCGATCATGAAGACCTGTGTTATTGTTTTTAAAGGAGCTTTTTTTCTCGCTCCCGTCGCGCTTGACGTGCCGCAGCCGGTCTCCTATACTTCTTCTGTCGCACGCCCGCCGCACGTACTGCGTCGGGTGTTTTGCTAGGGTCTATACATTTTAGGATACACATTATGGCGCACCCGTTTATTGAACGGCTCCAACGTGCTCCGCTGCTTGCCGACGGCGCGATGGGAACGCAACTGTATACTCACGGCGTCGATTTCGATCAATGCTTCGATGCGCTCAACCTGACGAATCCACGGCTGGTCGCCGAGATTCACCAGAGCTACATCGACGCGGGCGCAGAGCTGATCGAGACCAATACCTACGGCGCGAATCGCTTTAAGCTCGAAGCGTACGGCCTTCAAGACAAGGTTCGCGAGATTAACTTCCGCGCCATGAAGATCGCGCGGGATGTGCGCGAGATCTCAGGCGCGTCGGTGTTTATTGCCGGCGCGGTCGGGCCGCTGGGCAAATTTCTTGAGCCCTATGGACCGATCACTGCCACGCAGGCGCGCGAGGCGTTCAGCGAGCAGATCGGAGCGCTGCTGGAGCAGGGCGCGGATCTGCTGATCCTGGAAACCTTCAGCGATCTGCGCGAGATCCTGCTGGCGATCGAGGTGGCGCGCTCGATCAGCGATCTGCCGATCGTGGCGCAGATGACCTTTGCCGAGGATGGCCGCACGGCGCTGGGCCACACGCCGCAGGAGGTTGTCACCAAGCTGCGCGCTACCGGCGTGGATGTGGTCGGCGTCAACTGCTCGGTCGGATCGCAGCGTGTTTTCAACGTCGTCGAGGCGATGCATGTTGCCGCGCCCGATGTCCGGCTATCGGCGCAGCCCAACGCCGGCTTTCCCACCGAGCGCCACAACCGCGTTTTTTATCCCTCGACGCCCGAGTACATGGCGCGCTACGCCAAGCGCATGATCGAAGAGATCGGCGTGAGTCTCGTCGGCGGCTGCTGTGGCACAACGCCCGAGCATATCATGGCGATGCACAGCATGCTGCATGATGTCGATCCCGACGCGCCCGCAAGCCATGTCCACGAGGCTCCGCCTCAGGCCAAGCCCAAGGTGACGATCGCGCAGAATGAGCCGACGCGGCTGGCGACCAGGCTTCAGGCCGGCGAGTTCGTGGTCAGCGTCGAGATCGATCCGCCACGTGGACATAATCCCCGAAAATGCCTTGAGGGCGCGCAGATGCTCAAAGAGGCGGGCGTTCATTACATCAACGTCGCGGACTCGCCGATGTCGCGGGTGCGCATGAGCGCCCTGGCGATGTGCGCCATGATCCAGGATCGCACCGGCCTGGAAACGATCTTGCACTTCACCACCCGCGACCGCTCGCTGATGGGCTTGCAAAGCGATCTGCTGGGCGCGCACGCGATGAACGTTCGCAATATTCTGGCGCTCAAGGGCGATCCGCCGTCGCTGGCGAATTATCCGGGCACCAAGGGCGTCTTCGACGTGGACACGATCGGGCTGGTGCATGTGATCAGCGGCATGAATCGCGGCGTGGATACTGCCGGCAACGACATTGGCCAGCCGACGACCTTCAACATCGGCGTGGCGCTCGACGTGAACGCGGCCGATCCCGACTGGGAGATCAACCGGCTGCATCAAAAGGCTGCGGCGGGCGCCAACTTCGCGATGACTCAGATCGCCTACGATGCCGAGGCGCTACGCCTGTTCCTTGAGCGGCTTGGCCCGCCGCCGATGCCGATCGTGCTGGGGCTGCTGCCGCTGCAAAGCCATCGCCAGGCCGAGTTCCTCAAAAACGAGGTGCCGGGCATCGCGCCGACCGACGAGGCGCTGCGCCGCATGAAGCTGGCCGGCGCTGAAGGGCGCAAAGAAGGCGTTAAGATGGCGCAGGAGCTGCTGCTGGAGGTCAAAGATCTGGTCAGCGGCGTGTACATCTTGCCGTCGTGTGGGCGCTACGAGGTCGCCGCCGAGGTGCTGGAAGTGCTCTAATCCGGTCTATCTAAACATCCGTAGGGGCGTGATCCACAAGATCACGCCCTTTTCGTTTTCATCCAAATCCGGTTATTTCGCTTCCCAGCGCCGAATCTCGAAGCTGCCGGACTCGACCGCAATCGAGCCGTCGCCGCCGATCCATTCGGCAGCCTCAGGCGGGAAGCTGATCAGCTCGACGGGCGCGGTCCGCCGGTTGTTGGGCATCGCCCTGGTGATGAACTCCGCGAACGGATCGAGGCGCGTGTCCCACTTAGAGAAGACAAAGTGTGTGCGCCGGTAGCGGCTGAGCAGAAAGCGCAACTTTTCGATCGCGACCTCGCCGCACTCGCCCCAGAAGATCGGCTCCTGAAGCTCGTCGAGCGCCAGCAGATCCGGCTTGTAGCGGCTGGGCTGTGCCAGCGGCACTTCGACGCGCAGGTTGGGATAGCGCGGCAGGTAGAGCGCCCACAGCAGCGCCTTCTGGATCACATGCTCGGCGCTTTCGATCGGGCGTTTGACCAGCACCAGCGATTGGCCGTGCGCGCGGACGGTGAGCTTACGTCGTAGATAATCCATATGTTGGGCAAACAAAGGAACAAATGATTTGTTCTTGGCGAGGCCCTCACCCCCGCCCTGCGGGCAAACAAAGGAACAAGGCGGGTGCCCTTTGGGCGAAGGAACAAAGCGTCAGACTGCTTTTTGTTCTCTTGTTCCTTTGTTCTTTCGTCGGCCCTCATCCCCTGGCCTTCGGCCATCCCCTTCTCCCGTTGCGACAGGAGAAGGAGAAGCGTGGTACTGTCTTGGTTCTTGGTTCTTGGTTCTTGGTTCTCCGCTTGTTCTTTCGCTAATTCCGTCGCCCGCTGATGCCGCCCGTCACGCGGCGGTTGCGTCCCTGCGCGCTGACGATGCGGTATTGCCCACGACTAACTAGCTGCTGCACATCGCGGATCGAGCTGCTCAGCGCCTCAACATAGCGATCGAACTCATGCTGTTTGTCGCCGCCGAGGAAGAAGGTTCCGGTCTTGGCCAGCCGGGCCACGCCCTGCTCAACCAGCTCGATCACGCTGTCGCGGCCATACTGGAACGGCGCGATACAGCTCACAATATCGAAGGGCGCCTCGTCTTCGTCCAGGTCGTCGATGTCGTTGATCACATGTACGTTGCCTATGCCGGCCAGCGAAGCGCGCAGCTCTTCCAGCTCATCATAGGTGTACACGCAGATCACCAGCTCGCCGGTGTCGAGTCGTGGCGCGATCTGCTCGGCCAGCTGCGCCGCGCCTGGGCTGCCCAGATGCAGCACGCGGTTGCCGGGATCGGGCCGGACCTGCGCCTGCATCATCTGCGCCAGCGTCGAGCCGTACTCAGTCAGAATTTCACTTCGTTTGATCATGCGGCCAGCGCGGCCACGCGTCACTTTTGACATATCGGTCTCTTCCATCGCTCCCGATCATGCGGGACGCGAGCTAGTTGTCAGCGGAAAATATAGTATGTTCCTCGGCGATCACCGATCCGCAGCAGCAAGCCACGCTCCACCAGATCCGCCAGATCGCGGCGCACGGTCTCGTCCGAAATCTCGGGCGCAAGCTCTCGATACTCGCGGTTAGTGATGCGGCGGTGCTGTGCTAGCCAGAGCAGCCCGGCGATCTGCCGATCGTTGAGGCCGGCGCGCAGCCACTCGCTGGTGTCGATGCCGCTCTGTGTGGCCTGGGCGATGCTGCGGCCCTGAAGCGTAACCAGAAAGCCGGCGGCGGTCTCGCGGAAGGCCGGCGGCGGCAGTCCTTCGCTGTCCATCAGCTTCAACATCCGGTCGATGCCGTAGCCCAGCCGCTCGATCAGGCCCAGATCGCTGAGCACCTGCACCAGCACCTCGTTGCGGGAGTAGCGCTCTTCGCGCAGATTATCCACGGTGACATGTCCCGGCAGCCGGCCTGGCGAGTAGCATTCGAGCCGATCGCCAAAGAGCGCGATGCGAATGCCTTCGCCGCGCACCGCGTAGTCCCGGTGGGCGATCGCGTTGATCAGCGCCTCGCGCATCACGGCGGGCGGATACTCGGTCCAGTCCTGGCGCTCCAGGCCAACCATATTCGATCCGCTGCGCATATTGTCGCGCAGCCAGCGCTCAGCGCGCCGCGCCTGCTCCGGCAGCGTATCGCGAATGTCGGCGCGCTCAAACTCGTCGCTCATCTCGACGCCCTGGTAGCGTACCAGCGTAAGCTCGCACTGCGGCACGTGGCGCTCGATGTCTTTTGCGAACAGCAGGATTCCGGCGTTGGTCGGTAGGTACGCTTGCTCCGGTCGATCTTCTGAGCTGGCCGACTCGCGCCGGGTGATGCAGCCGCGCCGCTCCATCCAGCCAAAGGGATCGTCCAGAGCCGGAGCGCCGACCCGCTCAAGATAGCGCTGGATTTTCGCCGAGTCCAGATCCGCGAGTGTGGCATCCGCCGGCAGCCGCTCCCAGCCCACCGAGCCGCGATCGAGAAGAAGTTGACGTAATGTGTGAGGCGGAATCGGCACGTTGGCGACGGCCTCGCGAATCAGGTATTTGCCGTGGACGCTGTAGACATGCGGCAATCCCGCAGGCACCTCGATCAGCAGCGCCGTATGCTCGCCAAACGCAACACGACGCGGCAATGGCAGCAGCAGCGGCGGCGTACAGATCAGCGCGGCCTCCAGTGCCAGCTCCTCGGCAGCAGCCGGATCGTGTAAACCTTCGAGCCTGGGCCGCACCCGCCCGCCGATACCAAGCAAGACTGTTCCGCCGTTGCGATTAGCAAACGCCGCCAGCGTCTCCGCCAGCTCATCGGGCCGCACGCGCTCTCGCAGCAGCGCGACGCGCTCACTCTCGCCCTCGGCCACTAAACGATCAAGCTCTTCCATAGGCTAAAACCTTGTCCACTGATTCCAGGCGCGCTTGGTACCGGTTGACAGCCAGTCAGGAATCGAGTGTGCCGCGCCACCAAGCACGAAGCCGATCAAAAAGGCGTAGGTCTGGCCTGAGTACTGCCGGATCGTTGTTACGAACGAGCGCTGAAGCTCCTGCCATAGCTCGGCGCTGCCGGTTGCGTTCAAGATCAGCCACAGCACACCATACACGATCAGGCCAAAGTAGGCCAGCCGCAGCAGCGGCCCGATCACCAGGCCATGACTCAGCCAGGAGCGATGCGGGATTGTTTCTTTGTAGGGCCACCAGATAAAGCGCAGAATGCCCCACCGGCGGTACTCCAGCGAGTCGATGTCCAGATCGCAGGAAAAGACCAGGCCGGAGATCAGGTGTGCCGACGTAACCGTCAGCACGGTCGCGAGCGAGTGGTCGGGCGAGAGTACCCAGCAGACGGGCGCTAAAATAATGCCGCTGACGAGGGTAATTCTGTCATGTGTATGTGCGCCAGGCATGAGCCAAGTATAGCACAGGTATTCGAGTGACGATAAGCGGGCAGAACAGCGGGAATTGCGCTCCGTACCGCTCAAAAATCCAGGCTGCCCAGGATCGAGATCGGCGCATTCTGTATGTGGGCATGACTCGCGCTCGGCAAGTGTGCTTTTACATCACAGGAAGCTTGATTTTTGAGTCACAAGTTTAGATAATGGCAGCGTTCACGGTTAATTAGATAAATTGGCTCAAATCTGTCTATGGAGACACAAAACACGAGCTGAAATAGATCATCGAATCAACCTGTAGCAGCATAGGCGAGGAGAAGCAGGAGTGAGGCACTATCAATTCGGTCAACCGGTCGTGACAAGCCCTGTTCCCCAAAGCGATCCTGAAGTACCCATTCCCCCAAGTGATCCTGAAAGCCGCAGAGCTACCGTCGATAAGGCCCGAGCATTATGGATCAAAAAACTGATCGACCTATCACGGCGTAACAACCTCCTTTATTTCCGCGATCTAAAAGCGGGAACTCTGGATCTCAGCGCTGCTGAGCCACAAGCCTTTGCTGCCTTGCTTGACGGAGAAACAGTATCGCTTGCTCGTCTGCTCCCCGCACGTACGGATGAGACTCGTCATTACGCGCGTTTTCTCCCTGCTCTTATGGATGATATTCGTCAGTATGCGCGTATTCACGAGATTCAGCAGCGGGCCTTGCTTAACTTGGAAGAGAAAGGCATTGAAACGCTCTTCCTCGCGCTGGGGATGGCTACCTGGCAGCCAGGTGATGATGGTCGCCCACCGGCATCAGCGGTGCTCCTGGTTCCCATCTCGATAACAATCCGTGGTCGCGACCGGCGTGAAGCGCTGCTCAAACGATCTGGCGAAGTACAGGTCAACCTCGTGTTGCTGCACGTCCTGGAAACCGAATTTGGCTGCCTGATGAGCCCGGAATACATCCTTGAGAACACGCTTAGCGAAGATGAGTCGTTCGATCAGGAAGCGGCCTACGCTCGTCTCGCTAGTGCAGCCCAAGCCATACCCGGTTTCGCGATTACACCGCGCGCGGTTCTCGGCAATTTTTCTTTCCAGAAGATGGCGATCGTCAAAGATCTGCGGGAACGCGCCGCCGAGCTGGCGAACCATGACATCATTGCGGCTCTGGCTGGGGATCTGTATGCTCGTCATATCGTGCATACGCGGCGAGCCAGGATTGATCCTCTTACTCTCGATCAGGCATTGCCAGAGCAAGATTTCTTTATTCTCGATGCCGACTCCAGCCAGCAGCAGGTGCTGCGCGCTGTATTGGATGGGCAAGACGGTGTGATTCAAGGACCGCCCGGCACCGGCAAAAGCCAAACGATTGCAAACCTGATTGCCGCACTTGCAGCGCAGGGCAAACGCGTGTTATTCGTGGCAGAAAAGCGCGCAGCCCTTGAGGTTGTGTATCGGCGGCTTCACAGCGCAGGATTAGGCCATCTTGCGCTCGATTTGCACGGCGCCGACATTTCACGGCGCGAAGTCATGCGGCGGTTCGCAGAAAGCTTAACGCTGGTCCGCGACTCGGCGCCGGTTGATGCGACCGAACTGCATCAAAAGTTTGCTGAGCGACGAGCACGACTCAATGGACACGTGTATCGTCTGCATAAAGCTCGTCAGCCTTCAGGTCTCAGCTTCTTTGATCTCCAGGGTCGCTTGCTACGCTTGCCGGCTGGTCCACGCTCAGCCACACGCTGGCGGGGTAGTGCGCTCCAGACGCTGAATGCAACCAATGCAGCGGCTATACGCGATCTCTTGATTGAAGCTGGAAGCTTTGAGAGACTCTTTCTGCGCAACGATCCATCGCCCTGGACAGGCGCCATGCTGCCGAGTGGAACCGACGTGCAGCGGGCGATCGATCTGGTCGTTGGGATCGCGAACGAGCGCTGGCCTTCACTCCACGCGGCGATCGCTGAGATCGTCAGTGCTACGGGGTTGCACGAGCCAACAATAATAGATGATACGACTTCTCTGCTTGTCCTGCTCAACGAAGTATCGGATACGCTTACCCGATACACCGACGAGGTATTTACACAAGATCTCGCCGCGCTGCTTGAAGCCTTTGCACCGGCGAGTAAAGGTAGCCTTGCCGCAGCGTGGGCCTGGTGTAGCAAGCGTGCGTATCGCGATGCTCGGCGAGCCTTACGGGCGTTACGCAAAGAGCCGGCTCCTGCTGCGCAGCTCTATACAGAAGTTGCTGCTGCACACGATCAGCTGAATCGGTGGCGTACTCGTTCCGCCGCAACAGCAGCTCCATGCGCAGTACAACATCTTGACGCGGCGCAAAGGAGCCTGGATGCCCTGATTGCCGATGTCCATGAGCTAGCGGGGCTCCTAAGACGACCTGAAATACGTGACTATAGCTTTACGAACCTTGTATCTTTGATCGATGATCTCGGCAAGGATCTAGAGACGCCCTACCGTATCCCTCGGCTGCTGGAGATTGAGCGAGGTATTCAAAGCCGCAACGCTCAGGAGCTGGTTGATGAGCTACGGAGAATGAAGCCGCGTCCTGAGCACTGGCCGCTTCTGTTTGACCATGTCTGGCTTACGTCGTGTCTTGATGCGGCGCGCGCAGAAGAAACGACGCTTGCCGGATTTTCTGGCCGTGTCCATGACCAATTTGTGCGCGAGTTTTGCGAGCTGGATCGCCAGCGGCTCCGTGTTGCGGCAAAGCGCGTGCATCGAACGCATGCCGAACGCGCCGTGAAGATCATGAATACGTATCCAGAACAAGCAGCGTTAGTGCGACGTGAGGCCGAGAAGAAACGACGGCATCTCCCGTTACGTACATTGGTGGCCCAGGCTCCCAATGTGCTGACAGCTCTGCGTCCATGTTGGATGGCAAGTCCGCTCTCAGTCAGCCAGCTGCTTGACGCAGGGCAAACCTATTTTGACGTGGTCATCTTTGACGAAGCCAGCCAGGTGCTACCGGAAGATGCCGTTGCTGCGTTGCTGCGTGGCGCAAAGGTCGTAGTAGCCGGTGATAAGCACCAGCTGCCACCGACCACGTTTTTTGCTGCTGGTGAAAACGAGGAAGAAGAAGCTGAGTACGCCGGGGCTACCGAGGGATTTGAAAGCCTGTTAGATTTGATGGCCTCGTTCTTTGAGCCCTGGCCTTTGGAATGGCATTATCGCAGCCGAGACGAGGCGCTGATTGCCTTCGCAAATCACCATATTTACAACAATGGATTAGTCACGTTTCCTAGTCCTAACGATACACCTGTTGTGTCCCATGTGCTTGTTCCGCATACGGACGTACAGACTGGCGATGACAGCACCGATGAAGAAGTCCGGCGTGTTGTGGATCTGGTGATTGACCACGCGCGTGTGCGCCCACGTGAAACCTTAGGCGTGATCACGATGGGCATTCGTCATGCGCAGCGGATCAAGGCAGCGCTTGATGAGGCGTTGCGCGTGCTCCCACAGCTCGATCCGTTTTTTGATCAGCAGCATGATGAGCGGTTCTTTGTGAAGAATTTAGAGCGGGTGCAAGGCGATGAGCGTGATGCAATCATTCTCTCGATTGGATATGGCAAGGATCAGTCGGGAAGACTGCTCTACCGCTTTGGCCCACTCCTGATGCAGGGAGGTGAACGCCGGCTCAACGTGGCGATTACACGTGCGCGACAACGCATGACCGTTGTATCATCGTTTGCCTACCAGGATATGGAACCGAACCGATCCCGCGCCCGTGGCGTTGAAATGCTCCGCCAGTATCTCCAGTACATTACCGCCCAGGGCCCGAAGATTGGCGATGCTAGCGCGCCGAACGTTGCGCTAAGTTTATTCGAGGCAGACCTCTTTGATACCTTGACCGCTCGTGGCGTACCCCTGGTTCCACGTGTTGGCGCCTCGCGCTACCGCATTGATTTTGCTGCTCAACACCCAACCCAGCGTGATCGCCTGGTATTGGCGCTTGAGTGTGACGGACCAACGTATCAGGCCATTCCTACAGCCCGCGATCGGGATCGGCTCCGGCAAGCGCACCTGGAGTCCCTTGATTGGAAGTATCTTCGCATCTGGTCGATCGATTGGTTTATGCATCGTGATGAAGAGGTAGCACGCATACTAAAAGCGTTCCAGGCAGCAGTACAGTGGGTGGACCCGCAGCAGATAGTGAGCGAGGCTGCGGCTCCTGCGCCTACTCCGAATGCGGTAGTCGTAGCTGAAGATACGCAACAGACTCCCGCTCCCAGCCGTGGACCACGGCCCAATATCGGATCTTGGACGACGATTACCGATTATACCGAGGAAGAGTTAGTAGCCCTCGTGAAGTGGATTCAGTCAGATGGGCGGTTGCGGACGGACGACGAGGTTGCTGAAGAGATGGTTCAGGAGCTGGGATTTCGTCGTCGCGGCCCGCGAATTATGAGCACGATTCGCAAAGCCATTGCCCGTGCTCGTCTAGCATAATGTTGTTTGGGTTTTATAGGGTAACGGACTGCTAAACAGGAGCATGAAGGCTATATATGAGCCTTCGGCACCACGCAGAAAGCGTGCATGTTTGTATCAACAAGGCTTGTTTCCTGAGAAGATTGTATCTATTGAACCAGCGTGACTGCGCAGCTCCGGTCAAGGGAGCGGGTGATCGGCTTACTGTTACTCCGATGTAGCGGCGTGTTGGGCTTTGCGATCTTGATGCCATTGTCGCAACTCTGCTCCACGCTCTTGTCGTCTACGGGCATGCTGTGCTACATCGCCGAAACAATCACGCAATTCCTGAGCGAAAGGTGTTTCGCTGTCTGATAGCTCCTCTGCTATCAAATAAACCAGCCACCACATCATAGGAATGGTGTATGGCTCGCGGGGCATATCTTCTTGCTCTAGCCAGTAGATAAGTTCTTGCAGATATGGCCCAATATGATCATGCACGTGCTCTGGATCATTGAGATGGAAAAACCGTATGAAATCACGTATCCGACGGAACACTTTTTCGCCGATCACATCATTTCTTTGTTGCCAGCGTTCCAGCGTACGATAGATATTGTTCAGGATGTCTAAAGCCACAACTACAGACTCATCCTCCTGGAGAGGGATGAATTGGACAAACTGGGGGCGATGTTTCTCGTCAGCCTGGACCTCTAGTGCGATACGGTCGTTCAGGCCGCGAGAACGATATGGTGTCCAGATATGTTCAAGCGTACGTCGAGGCTGATCATCGTATTTCAGAGGGTCTTTCGAGAGCTTCATTCCAGAGTTACATGCATGACAGATTGGAATAAGATTATATGGATGAATCGAAAGATGGGGATAAAGGTCTTTTGGGAAATAATGATCGATATCAGTATAGATTCGGTCCCGCGTAATAGTGCAATATGCCATCTCCTGGCAGAATGGGCAGATGATGACCTTTGAATTGGCTGTTTGGAATTCAAGCAGATAATCTTGTGCGGTGAATTTAGTGTTATCAGCAAACAGGGTTTTAGGAAGTCCGGCTTCACTGCGAAGCTCATCATAAAAAAGAATAAGCAAGTTCTTTCCATTAGTCTGCCACGCAGGTAAGGGTTTATTCCGTTTTGCTTCTGGAAGCGCCTCCAACTCCCCCTGCGCTGCATGTAGTAGCCGATCGTGCTCTTCTATGATTCGCTCAGCCCATTGCGTCTTTTCAGCGCGCTCTGCACAGCGGGCAAAATCCAAGAGGCGGTTGCGGCGCTTCTCTGAATTGTCAATCCAGCTACAAATTGCTTCAGCTCGATCCTGTAGCTCGCCGTGGTTCTGGAGCCAGTCGCGGCAAGCTTCGAGGGACGCCTCTTCAGTGTAGGCCGCCCATTTGAAAAGTTGTAGCTGTATCAAAGATGCTTTTGTAAGCCGGTCGGTGATTTTTGGTGGGAGTGTTAGTGGAAAAAGCATAGAGCGCCTGTCCTGTTACACGAATCATCCAGTAGCGTAGTGCGTCTGCTATCCGATTGCGTGTCGTATGAGGTAGCTCCAATATCCTGGCGCAACATCTTCTTGTAGCCGCTTAAGCCGGGCTCGCTCCTCTTTTGTAAGCACGCTACCAGGTTTGACAGAGCTGAGTACCTCCTGAACTGCTCTTTCGCCAGTTGCGTAGCCTGTGTCAAAAACATGCACCATGATGTCGCTCGGATCAGCGGCTAGCGTGCGAATTGGCAGCGGACGTGGCGTATCTGTAGTGTACGGGCCGCTCCGCACGATCTTGATAATATCCTGACTCGGCACGTCGGTTAGGGTGATGCTGGAATGTGTTGTAATCAGCACATGGCTTCCGGTATGTTGTAACGTCTGATGGATCAAATTAACGATATGTCGTTTCCAGTAATCGTTGAAGTGTACTTCCGGCTCATCAAGAAAGATCAAGGCTCCTTGAGAGCGCATCAACGACAAAAGCGCCATTCGTGCTAGAAAGCTCTGCTCGCCATCGCTCATCCAGGAGAAAAGGTGTAACGGGATATCATGCTCTATCTGTTGATCAGACTCCTCATCCTGGTTTCCTGCTGGTTGTTTCACGATGCGCTCAAGGAAAATATTGATCTCTTGAAGAACATTTTCTTCTGGATTAGGGCTATCACACAACGTCGCCAGCCGCAGAAACAGCGCAAAGCTATCGCTGAAGGGCTCGACTATCTGCCGTGCTCGCTGTTGTAGGCTCTTGCTCATGTCAAAAACGAAGAGCCGCTCATTTCCAAGACGAAGCACACGTGTAGGATGGCATTCCCGGTAGATCTTTTCAATCAGTGGATCGATCCCCAGTGGATCGGTGATACGAAAACGCAAAGAGAAACCCGCTAGACCTCGAATATCAGATTGGGACAACACGTCGGCAAATCCGCTCCTTGAGGCTGATTGAAGCGCCTGTTCTCCAAGCGCATGATCAAGCAGCTCGCAGAGCATTACCAGGGGCAGCTGTGAAGTACGAATAAAGGTAACACGCTGGCTGGTAGCTTCGGAATAACTTTCCGAGGTTGACAGGCTGGTGTTGCTCCGCCCCACATATTCGCTGATAATTTGACCCAGGCTGCTGGGTTGCTGCACCAGCGGTTGGGGCTGATCGCGTTGGCGGAGTATCTGCCTGACTCGATACCAGTCCTGCTCCTGGCCGGTTGTCAAAATCACAATGGAAGACGGCAGCAAGCTCTTGTCATAGATCCGTGGCTCATCGTCGATCGTCATGTGCAAGGAGCGCTCAATAAATGGCTTTGCTTGATCTTCCTCAGCGTTGTTGGTGATCGTAATGATCTGATCTTGCCCTTCAAGGCTCAGGCTATAGCTTATCGTAAATGCGAACGGGACAGTATTCAGGGTGCCGCCAGCCCCTTCAAGCCGCAGGAATATCTCCGCCAGAAGACGTAGAATCGTCGATTTCCCGGTACCATTTAGTCCTACCAGAAAATCAATATCATAGCCGCGCTGGTAGTCAGGACTGGCTGGCGAAAACACGATCGTTAGGTCTTTCAGAACGTTATACTCGCCAATAGAAAGCTGAATTAATCGCATTAGTTAGCGTCCATCCGTGCTAGGCGACTCGTTCGCGACTGTAGTGCTCTCGATGCCGTCTGATGCGGCTTCATCGCTCAGATCCCAATAATCATAGCTACAGCAGAGGCGATAGGCAGCAAACTCTTGATTGCTTTGATCACGAATCCTTACCGGCACGATCAAGCCCATTTGCTCAAACAGTCCAAGCGTTGTTTCAACGAATGTTAACTTTGCGTTCGGTACAGTGGCAAGCACATCGGCGAGATTAAAATATGTCGCTATCATGGGAGTAGACGAGTCATCGACAAAACCTATAATCCGGCTCCAGATTTCCTGCTGCTCCTGCGAAAGACGACCAAATGGCTGCAGGTTGCTCAAGTCCTCGGGTGTCAATGATGGAGGCCACGTTTGTGGTCGCGCGCGCCGATCGGACAAGAGATCCCGTAGCTCGTCAAGGACTCCTAACAAGCGCTGTTCGCGATCATACAGCGTCCCTGTGATCGTCGTTGGATCGCCCGTCACCGCTTCTTCGCGATCACGAACAAACCGATCTACACGCAGGTCATACGGTGAGGTATGGAGCTGCTGTGTGTCAATGCCGACGCCGAGCAACCGTCCATCTCGATGCAGGGCCACGCTACGCACCGATGGATCGCGCTCAGTGAGAAACACTCTTCGTCCACGGGACTCTGTTAGGTTTGGTGCCGCTACGGGCTGTGCTGCCGTAGCATTTACTACGAGCCACTGCGTTATCGGTGTGCTTGTTGTACCGGTTGCGCTATCTGGTTGTTGCCCGATGAGAAGTTCAAGATAAAGCTGGTTATTGATGCTGTAGCGCCGGGCACTAACCAGCATATGGTCCGGGTTACGGGTAGTGAAGCTGAAGCCAAGCAGGTCATGTTGCGTTGATTCGATCGGTGTAATTTCCAGCTCCGTAGTCGACTCTGCCGCAGCCTGGCGTGTGCTCCAGCCCGTCACCAGCTGTTCGATTGTTGGCAGATCGTTGGGCGTGCCGGGCGAACGAGAAAGGTCGCGCTTCTTGGCTCCAGTGTAGCCGTCGCTCTCACCACGTAGGAACCACGTAATCGGCTGTGCTGGCGCTCCACGCTGTACTAGAAGGACATAGGTTGTAATACCGCTGAATGGCTGGCAGGCGTTCTTAGGCAGCTCGATCACTGCCTGGAGCTGAAACTCTGCCGGTGTAGCTGCTGCCTTGTCATCAGGCGCGCCAACCATACGCTGTCGCAGGCGCACAGTGTCGATGGTGGTGTTGAACAAGGTGCCAGCGGGAACGAGCGCACATGCGCGTCCATTAGCATCTAAACTCTCCAGCATGCTCTGGAGCAGCCTGGTTTGAAGCGGCTCTTCAAAAGGTGGGTTCATCAGCACGCGATCTACCAGCGGTAGCGCATAATGTGGTTGCGGGCTAAGGGTGTCGTCTTTGAAGAACATCGGCGGCGACGTGTGCTTCACTCTGAGAGCATGATGCAAAATAAGATTTGTTGCAGCCAGGCCAGCCCACTCTGCATCTACTTCAATACCGGTACACGTTCCGCTGAAGTGAGGTTGTCGCATATGGTGGACGAGGAAGCCGGCGCTACCACAGGCAAGATCCGCCAACAACATCGAACTCTGTACCTCGGCAAGCCGGTACATGAATGCGACAAGGTGGCGTGGCGTGGGATAGCGGCTACCCGGCTGCATCTCGTGCAGCCGGAAGAGAATGTAGCGATCGAAGAGCTCGGCCAGGTCGATCTTCGCGTCCTGGGCAGCTACCCGCAGCTGCTGCACGATGTTCTGCTGCTCTGTCAGCGGCAATGCCGATGGAATTTCAGGCAGCTGGCTGGCAAGCCAGCCAGGCTGCGAGAATTCCTTTCCCAGCAGCGCCGCAATGCCGTCAATAATTCTTGGATCGCCGAGGATGCGCGCCCGCTCAAGTGTCGACCAGACGGTGTTGAGTGTGCTTTGTATCGAGGCCAATGCAGCTTCTCGCTTTCTTTCCTGCTACAGCTCGCCCTTGAAGGCTCGATCGAGCACAGTTGGAAGAATGCTGTTGATTTCCTCCTCGGTTTCAGCTTGGAGCTGCTTTGCGGTATCTATTTTGGCTTGCAAAGCGTCGAGATATGTAACTATGCGCTGCTGTTCGGAGAGGGATGGATATCTCATTTTGAAAGCTTTCAATTGATCTTGATTTAGCTTAGGCATACGAGTACGACCAGAAATGTTATTTGCGTAAGTTGTGAAGGGTGGTGTGATAAGAGAATACATAAAGAATCTTGGATCGATCTCTTCATCTATTTTATAAAACGCATATATATCAGCGCTACATATACCTTCAAATGGCACTTGCACTGCTTTTCGCAAGTATGGGCGTATTTTCGAATAAAGCACAGCTCCAGAACTGAAATGGTACTTACCACTAATTACGCCATCCTCCTTAGCAAGACGATATGGGAGAAGCTTGCCTGTGCCAGACTCGATGGAGTCACCACTAATATGCGGGAGACTGGCATAAGGCTCAATACGAGGGTCCACTTGACCAGATGTTATTTCAGCTAATCCCTCAATAGGTTTTCCCTTCCACCTCGAATGCTCTTTCCAAATATCGTTCATTGCCGCCCAAAGCAATACCTCAGCCGCCTCCACGCCTTCTCGCCTGAGACTACGGGCATACTCGATCTTTGCTGCGAGCTCCTCAATACGTCTAACAATGCGGCTTTGTTCGTCCGGCGTTGGTAGGGCAATAGTCAGCGCAAGAAAGCGCTCCTCTTGTAGCCGAATACGATTCGTTGTGCCCTCACTGGCTGTTTTACATAGCTCAACAAAGTTGTGAGTTTTGCTTACCCAATTGAAATATTTTGGGAGAACAAGCGATGTATTCAGGTTATATGTGGGGAAGTCATTACTTACAACAGCGCCATCAAGATCTTCTGGCACAATCCCGGTGGCACCATGACGCGCATCGATGCGAGAAAGAATAAATTGGCCGGCGCGTATCATTTGACGCCGTGGAGCGCCTATTTCGGCCCCCATAACTTCATTACGCAGCACAACTCCCTGCCCCCACATTTTGACAGTTACTTGCCGGTACCTCTGATCCGGCTGAATATCAACCGCTTCTTGGGATCGAGTAAGCATTTGATCGAGGGGCACTTGAGGCCATGTGCTTCTCACTGCCGGCCTCCTGATACCATCGCTCTAATCTCCTCCATCAGCTCTATGATCCGCTGCTCCTTTTCCAGAATGCTGGCAACGAGCTGCTCAGGCGGCATATGTTCAAGGTCCTGCTTGCTGCGCGGGTTCTTGATATCCAGGTTGCAGCTGTTGGCTAGCACATCTACCGCTGGCACGCACCAGGCACGCTCACTTTCCTCACGGTTATCCCACCATTGCAGGCAGTCGGCGATCTCCTCGAACTGCATTGGCTGCGTTTTGGTGTAGTTCTTCCGTCCATTCGGTTTAGGCTGCTCGTAGTACCAAATATCCCTGGTTGGACCTGAGCGATCAAAGAAAAGCAGGTTGGTTGAGATGCTGGTATAGGGAGCAAAAACTCCAGTCGGCAGGCGTACAATCGTATGGAGATTGAACTCAGTGAGCAGCTCCTCTTTGATACGTGCCGCCACCCCCCCGGCAAACAGCGCTCCATTTGGCACAACCACGCCAGCGCGGCCAGGAGTAGGCTGTCGTCGTAATCTGCGCATAATAAGCTGAAGAAACAAGAGCACTGTCTCAGTCGTTTGCTTATCCGACGGGAAATTATCCTGAATGCTGTTCTCCTCCTCACCTCCAAAAGGTGGGTTTGTGAGAACCACGTCTACCCACTCTCGATCATCAATCTCATCGAGTGGTGCTGCGAGACTGTTGCCGAACTTAATATGCGGCGTTTCAAGGCCGTGTAAGAGAAGATTCATCTGCGCTAGCAGGTAAGGTAGTGACTTAGCCTCTCCGCCGAGCACACTCCGCCTTTGCAGAATATCCCGATCTTCCGCAGTATGGCATTGCTGTCTCAAGTGCTCGAATGCCTCGACCAGAAAACCACCCGTGCCACAGGCTGGATCAAGCACTGTTTCGCCAAGCCGTGGGTTAAGCGCCGCTACCATAAAGCGTACGACTGCACGCGGCGTGTAAAATTCGCCTGAGTCACCGGCAGCATCGCGCATCTCTTTGAGCATCGTCTCGTAAAGACGGCTGAGCGTATGAATTTCATCGCTCGCGGCAAAGTGAATATCATTGACCTTGTTGATGACATCACGGAGCAGGTGGCCGCTTTCCATGCGGTTGCTTATACCATGGAATACGTTCGCAATGACTGCTCGCAGTTCCGCCCCTTCAATGGACTTCAGTGAGCGCAGATAAAAGAATAACCCGGGGCCACGGCTGCCGTCAGGCCGCATCGCCTCATCTCGGTTGATAAATTCTTTGAGCGCGTCACCAGTGATGCCAGCCGGACCAGCCGCCCAGTCACGCCAGCGGTAGGGATATTCGATTGCTTCGCGGTAGAGCCGATGATCGCGGGCCGCTTCTTCGGCCCGAATCTGTTCATGATCATCAAGGAACTTAAGAAACATGACCCAGGTCAACATTGGCAACCGATCGAGGTCGCCATTCAGGCCCTTGTCCTTCCGCATGATGTCACGAGCCGACTTAATGATGCTACCGAGCCGCTGCGCACTGGTAAGTGGCTGCGCGACCTTTTTAGTAAGCTTAGATCGCTCTTGCGGAAGGTCAATCAAACGAAGTTGTTGGCTACTTACCTTCTTGTCGCGTGACATGTTTGCTTACTTTCTGTTCTATACCTGGCAAGATTGAAGTGTGCTGCCGTAACGGCTCTTCCATGAGGCAGCGCGGTCCAGCCAGGGCGGCATCCGCTTGTCGAACCAGCGCTTCGTGTAGTACGGGAGCCTGGTTGCGCTCGTTTGCTGGGAAGGCACGGACACTGGCTGCCCGGATCTCATAGTGTAGCAACCAAAGGTGACAACAGCCTATCTCAATAGTATTGCCGGACACCAGGGGAAAGCTGTAGATCCCCAATAACCTACAGTTGATAAGAAACCTCAACAACATCGTGGCACATCAGCGTGTGGAGCGTCTACCAACAAACGTATTACAACCTGGCAGCGGCGACCTTTCCTCAACCTGTGATCACTAGCGCCCAGTGATCTACGGATTATTTCCTTCAGGATGATTGTAGGCTGCCTACGGGCAGTATACGCACTCTGGGGCCTCCGGTCAAACACCGCATGCCACATGCTCTAGCGTGGAAAGGGCCGATCACCAAGATCGGGAGCGTCTATTTCGTTGGAAATAGTGGGCAGATGAGTAGTGGCCCTAAGCATTAAAGATCGCTCTATTTGGCTGTCGGCGAGTGGAGTCATCAGAGAAGGAGCAAAGATCCAAAGCGTGGGTGCCATATCCAAAAGACACCCAGCGCACAAAGAACGAACAAGCACAAGAACGTTCTTTTCCCTTCGGCTCGTCGAGGTGGTGCCGGCCTTGGAGCGTGGGCGACGCGACCGCCTGCGCGGTAGCGCCCAACCGGCAGTCTAGCGCGGTACCTCGTGATGATGCCGGCAGCGCGCCTCATAGGCTTCTTGCGCCCCAACAAGGATCACCGGATCGTTGTAAGACGCCGGCCGGCCATCAATCAGACGCTGGGTGCGGCTGGCCGCCGTGCCGCAGACGACGCAGATCGCGTGGAGCTTGGCCACGTCCTCGGCCTTCGCCATGAGCTGAGGAATCGGACCGAACGGCTCACCGCGAAAATCCTGGTCGAGCCCCGCCACGATCACCCGCTTGCCGTCGCTGGCCAGCTTCTCGCAGAGCTGCACGACCTCGCTGTCAAAGAACTGGATCTCGTCGATCGCGATCACATGCGAGTCCGACTGAATCAGATCGGCGATCTCGGTAGCGGTAGCCACAGGAATCGCCTGGGCGCGAACGCCATCGTGCGAGGCGACTTCTTCGGTGCTGTAGCGCGTATCGATCAAGGGCTTAAACACCTGAACCTGCTTCCGCGCGATCTGGGCACGCTTGATCCGCCGGATCAATTCTTCAGTCTTGCCACTGAACATCGAGCCGCAGATGACCTCAATGCTACCGGCTGATCCTTCAAGCATGGTTTAACTCCTCAAACATTGCCAGCGGGGCGCTGATAGGTGAATGGACAAAGGAAAAGGGCAACGCATCTCGCGCTGCCCTTCGATCTGTCTGATTAAAACTTACTGTGCGGCCTGCTCGTCCTCGCCGAAGACTTCCTGATACAGAGAGCGCTTCTTGGGCGCTTCCTTCGGCTGGCGGCTCTGCGCGGCAGCGGCCTGCTTGTTCTGAGCCGTCTGCAAGCGGCGCATGAACCGGTCGACCTGTCCCGCCGTATCGACGATGCGCTGCTCGCCGGTGTAGAACGGGTGGCAGTTCGAGCACACGTCGACACGCAGGTTCTGGCGGGTCGAGCGGGTGGTAAAGACATTGCCACAGGCGCACGTAACGGTGGTTTCTTCGTATTTAGGGTGAATTCCCTGCTTCATGACTTCCTCCTCAGCGCAGACGGCCGAGCCGCTGCGTGGAGCGTTGTGTTGCGTGTGACCGCTGCTTAGGCGACGACTTCCGTCTGCTCCGCCACGGCAACGGGATACACGCTGACTTTCTTCTGGGTCTGTGAGTGATGTTCAAACGTGACAACGCCATCGATCAGCGAGTAAAGCGTGTAGTCGCGGCCCATCCCGACGTTGTTGCCGGGGCGAATCTTGGTGCCGCACTGGCGCACAATGATCATACCCGGCTTGACGACCTGACCGCCGTACTGCTTCACACCGCGCATTTTTGGCTTGCTATCACGACCGTTGCGTGAGCTACCAACACCTTTTTTATGTGCCATTGCTTATTCCTTTCCTCAGCCACAGGCAAACAACCGGCGCGTCTCCGCGCCCAACGCCTGCTGGTTACGCCCGGATCTCTTTGATTGCCAGCCGCGTATAATCCTGGCGATGGCCGGTGCGGCGGCGGTAGCGCTTCTTGCGCTTGTACTTGAAGACAACGATCTTTTCACCACGTGCTTCGCCGACGACTTCTGCGACCACGCTGGCGTTGGCGACGAGCGGCGCACCAATCTTGGGATCATCGGTGCCGCCGACCAGTAGTACCTCGTCAAGGGTGACCTCGGTGCCGGGCTCTGCATCCATCAAAGCCACATCTACCGTCTGACCCTCTTCTACGCGATACTGCGCGCCGCGGTCACGAATTACTGCGTACACGCTTTAGCTCCTTTATCAAACAAACTTAAGACAACAAGAATGGAGAGTGGCGTCCACCCTCCATATGGGAACAGCGTTGCTAAGGAAGTATTATAGTGTTTCTTAGGCGCGCTGTCAAATCTTTGGCGCGGCTCGGCGCGGCTGCTACCCGGCTTTTAGAACAAACTGCTGGCAGTGACGATATACAGATCGACCGGCACCTGGCGGCTCAGAATCATGCGCAGGATGCGGTTGATCACCGAGCCACGGGTGATCTCGCGCCAGCGGCTCACATCCGACTGGCCCAGCACCAGATGTGTCATCTGGTTGGTCTGCGCGTAGTTGACCAGTGTCGTCGCGACGTCTTGCCCTTTGACGATCTCGACCTGCGCTCCCATCTCGCGAGCCTTGTCGAGATAGCGCGACCGATTCGCCTCGTAGAGCGTCGTTACCGAGCCGGGCGGCTGGATATGAATCACGAAGAGCTGGCCGTTTAAGCCTTCGGCCAGCCGGGCGGCGGTCATCAACAGCCGCTGACTATTGGGATTGATTCCGAGCGCCACCAGCACACGTACTGAAGATTGGGATGACTCGTGCTTGTGCGCCGCATCGTCGATCATGCACAGCTCCTATAACGCGAACTGTTGCTAACTGTAACGGATCTTCGGCGGCGAAACAAGCACAAGCTCCTTGCAAGCTACTTGCGCAGATCGTTGGTGAACGCCTCCTCGACGTTGAGATCGCGCCGCAGCAGCTCGCTATCGCGCAGAAAACGATAGGTCGTCTGCCATGCCTGCGGGTCGGAGTAGCCCAGGCCGTTGGCATCGCTCGCCGCCGAGCGCCACAGCGACAGCGTTTCTTTGAGCTTGTTCAGCTCCTGCGGCTGGCGCTCGGCGGTCAGCTCAGGAATGAACTGGAGCGACAGCTTGAATGCGTCGTCGGGATCATTAAGCGTGTCCTGAAGGCCGCGGCCGGTTGCGCGCAGGAATTTGCGCACCGTCTCGGGCTGTTCGGCGATCATCTTCTCCGAGGTCACGATGCCGTTGCTGACCAGCGAGATATAATCCGCCACGCGAATCACGTTCACCGGCGTGCCCTCGTTCTGGAGCACCAGCGGTTCGTTGTTGAAGTAGCCGACCGCCGCCTCGACCTTGTCTTCGCGCACGGCAGCTGCCTGGGTAAAGCCGATCTCGCTGATGCGCACGTCCTGCTCGGGAATCTTCTCGGCGTAGAGCACGCCCTTCAAGCCGATAAAGGTCGCGCCGAACTGGCCGGGAACGCCGATCGTTTTGCCGCGCAGGTCGGCCGGCGTGGCGATGCCCGCGCTCTGCTTGGAAAAGATCGCGATCGGGAACTGCTGAAAGGTTTGAAAGACCATTTTGATCGGGATCGACTGCGCGCGCGCCAGCAGGATCTCGTCGCCGCTGGCATTGGCGAACTGAAGCTGGCCCTGGCCAACCTGGACCAGCGCGTCACGAATATCGTTCTGATTAATCGTCACGGTCAGGCCTTCCTCGGTGTAGTAGCCTTTGGCCTGCGCGACATAAAACGGCGCAAACTGCACATCCGGGATATAGCCCATCGCGATATTGATCGAGGTGTTGGATGCGGCAGATTGTGGAGTGCCGCAGGCGCTGAGCGTGATCAGCGCGGCAGCCAGCAGAATAATCCAGCGGCGCATAGTAAGCCTTTCGAAAGATGGAATGCAGAGGTTCAGGCAGCCGCAGCGCTACCGAACACAGTTTAAGATCGGTGTTCTTGTGGCTGGCATTGCCAAAGAAACACCCGCTCACAGATTCGGACGATGATGTGGTGGGAAGCGATTTCTGGCTTGAGCGTTACATCTGCTCGCGCCAGGGCAGCAGCAGCCGCTCAAGCGCGATCAGCAAGGTATAGAACAGCAGCGTGATCGCGCCAAGGCAGATCAACGCCACAAAGATCAGCGGCGTATCGAAGAAGCCGCGCGCGACATTGATCAGCGCTCCCAGGCCGTAGCGCGAGCCGATGAACTCGCCGACGACTGCGCCGGTGGTGGCGTAGGCCAGGCTGGTGCGAAAGCCGCTGAACAAGATCGGCAATGCGAGCGGCACCTCGATGTAGCGCAGCCGCTGCCAGGGCGTCGCGCCCTCAACCAGGCCAACCTCGCGCAGCTCGCGCGGAATATCGCGGATCGCCGTCAGCGTGCTGCTGAAGATCGGGAAGAAAACCACGATCGCCGCGACGATGATGTTGCGCATGATGTCCGAGCTGTAGCCGAACCAGATGATGATCAGCGGCGCGACGGCGATCACCGGAATCGCCTGGATCGCTGCGAGGTAGGGCGCGATCCAGCGCTCGATCGTTCGAGAGTGCGCAACGACATAGCCTAATGTCGAGGCGGTGAGTAGCGCCAGCCCAAAGCCGCCAACCGATTCGATCAAGGTCGGCACGGCATGTTGCAGAAGTGTGCCATCGGCCAGGGCTTCGCCGAAGCGGGCCAGCACATCTTGCGGCCCGGGGAAGAGCCAGGCCGGGTAGTCGGTGAGAACGGCGACGGTTTGCCACACGGCAAGCAGCAGCAGGCCGGAGATCAGGAGCGTGACGGCCTGATTCGGCGCCTGACGGCTTCGTCGCGGCTGCGGGAGGACGTCTCGCGTTTCGCCGGCCTTCGCTGTTTCTGCGAGCCGGGGAATGTGCGTGGATGGCAGCGGCTGCCGTCCGAGCGCGGGACGTTGGATCAAGAATTCACTTTTTCGCATACCAAACAGCAAAGCCCCGAAGGTCGATTGACCTTCGGGGCTACTTGGCATAGCGCTGCTGGTGCCGCACCTGGGGATGGATACACCTTCCCTGCAAGTGGGCACGCACATGCTACGCGATCTTCTACCATCCAGACTATACTGTCGGCTCTGGTCTTGCACCAGATCCACCGCTCGTCGCCAGGACGAGACGGGTCGCGGGCTGAGCTGCGGGTAGATCCGAGGATCTCCACCGCAAACATCACCGCCGGTCGGGAATTACACCCTGCCCCGAAAATCGCTTCTGCTGCTAGCGTACCACACTTTGCTGATCGGCGTCAAAGGACTTAATACTAATGTACAGGTGACGAAGGATTGACCACCATCTACGCCGTCCGCGACGTTCTGCGACGAGCTAGCCTTCGCTCTGCGGCTCCTCGCTTTGCTGCACCTGATCGCGGTACATGCGCTGCTGGGCCAGCTCAAGCACGGTCGCGCTCTGGTCGCTGCCATCGTGCAGGTCGTAGCAGTCGGCGATGCCCATGCTGATGTTCAAATCCAATCCGCGCGCAGCATGAACCCGATTCCAGGCGGCGATCGCAGCCTCGATTCGGGAGCGCCAGACCTGCACGCCGTCGCTGGTCGTATCGGCAAACAGCACGGCGAACTCATCGTCGTCGATGCGCGCGCAGTAGTCTACCAGCCGCGACGAGCGCATCAGAATATCGGCCAGGCCCTGGCGCAGCGTTTCGCCGCGCTGCACGCTGGCGGCATCCCGTGTCTGCTCAGACTGCGCGATCGACAGCACCGAGACTGCGTAGAAGTTTTGATGACGCGCCCAGCGTACCTCTTCTTTAGCCAGCGCCGCCTCGAAGCTGTCGCGCGCCAGGAGTCCCGTCAGCTGATCGATGCTGGTGTGCATCGATTTGACCTGCTCGATGCGCTCCAGATGCCGGGTTTGCGCGTCTTGATCCAGCTCATAGCGCAGCAGCCGCGCAAAAAGTTGGAGCATAGATACATCTTGCTCGCTGAACAGCCGCACGCTGGGATCGGCCGCCCACAGCGAGCCAAAGACGCGACCGTCGGCCATGTACAGCGGCACGCCGATATAGGAGCGAATGTTTAGCTCCAGCCGGTTGGGCAAGAACCGAAACGGCATCGGCGCCTGGGTGATGTCGCTGATGCAGAGCGGCTGGCCCTGCTCAAGCATATGCATGCAGAATGTGTCATGCAGCGGGTAGATTTGTCCGGGCCGCAGCGTGTGATGCTGATCGACGACGGACATCACGGTGTAGGTGGTGCTTTCGATGCGGGCGACGACGGCCAGGCGCGTGTGGAATAAGCGGGCGACGACGTCGAGAATGCCTTCTACGACATCGCTCAGGCTGAGGTCCAGCGCCTGGGCGCGAGCATCAGCGAGGGGCAGAACAGGCTTGAGCATAGCCTTCCGAACTCCTTATATCGGGACGTTGTGCAACGGTGGTAAGTTCGGTGCGACCTACCAGGGCCAAGAAGCTACAATCGTGGTAGCTCCCGTACGATACCGTAGATCGCCGTGGTGGCTCAAGATACGCTAGTCCTACACGCCAACCTCCACTCATCGGATGCAGGTCTGCGCTGGTGTCCTACCTTTAGCTGAGGCGGAACTGGTGCTGGTGGACGCCTGCCTGGAGCGGCTATGCAACGACGAATCGGCGCGCTAGGCGCTCTGGTCTGCCGAGCCTTGAGCGGCCTCGCCACGCCGCGCGATCGTCAGCGCCTCGCTCGCCAAGGCTGCATCGAACTCCTGAAGACGCTCAAGGTTGGGGCGCTGCTTCCACAGCGTCTGCTCGATCAGCTTGATCAGCGCCTCGATCATATGTTTGCGGCGCGGCGCCTCACGGGGCAGTGCCCGGATGCGCTGCACGCGATCGCGCCAGCTTTGATCCAGCCCGTCAAGCGAAACCGAGGCCAGCCCGATCGCCGTTCCCTCCATCGCGTGGTAGAGACGAACGAAGGCCTGAACTTCGCTACGAAGCCGGGTACGTACGGTGGTCGAATCCATGATCGTCTCCTTGAAAAGGCGCGTGGAGCGCTAGGATGATTGCTCCAGCTGCCTAAGAATTTCTGTACGAAGAACATGCAGATCGCGCGCAACCGCGTCGAGCTGCCGACGCTGCGCTTGTTCGGCCAAAGCTTCCAGCACGGCGGGTACGTCGCCGGGGATACTGTGGGCGCGCTGCCGCAAGATCTGCTGGCGCTCCTCAGGCGATGCTGCGTCGAGCAAGGCTTGAATCAACTGCAAGGCCGGGCTAGGACGTTCGCGCAGCAGCTTAAGGCGCTGGTCGAGCGCGTCCGCCGTCGCGAGATGGTTGTCCTGCCGCAGCTGGTGAACGTAGGCTGTGAGCTGATCCAGTGCGTCCTGCGTGCCGAGCACGGCGTGTGCCTGCCCGACAGCACGGACGCTTTCGGCGCTCTGGGCTTCCATCAGCGCTCGCAGCGCAACCGATAGCTCGTCTTCCTCCACAGAGTCACCGGCGAGCACACGCCGCAGCTCTTCTTTGCCGCTCACGATCTGGGCGGTAGCAAGATAGGGCCGGCGCTCGGCAACCGGGATTCTGCTGATCAGGAACTGGCCGAGCTGCTGCGCGGCCTCCTGGGATTCTGCCGTCGTACGATGTTCTTGGGGGGAAAAGATCAGCGTTTGGGCGGCGCTATCATGGACAAGCAGCGGCGCTTCTACAAGATGCGGCGTGCCACAGTGAGGACAATTGGCGACGTGAATGCTCTCGTCGTCGATACGCGCCACGAGGTCTGGGCGCTCCGTTGCCTCCACAATCAGCCAAATGTCGGCGCTGAACGGCTGTCCACAGGTGACACAGGTCAGATCGATAGGTTGGGCAAAGGATCGTTCCATACGCTGGGTGAAGTCCTACATCTGGTAGCCCGCTCAGTATAGCACATGTCATTGCTCACGTCCGAACGCCGGGCCTTGGGAATGTACCGCCTGTGGTCTGCTCTTCTGCCTTGCGGGACGCGGTACTAAGGGAAGAGCCAAGAACCAAGAACCTAACGAAAGAACAAAGAACCAAGGAGTACCGAACTTCTCCCATTCTCCTATCGCAATGGGAGGAGGGGTCGGGGGATGAGGGCCATTTCCAAGCACCAAACGAACAAACGAACAAACGAACAAAGAAGAACCTAAACCGTTTGTTCGTTTGTTTTCCTTGTTCCTTTGTTTGTCCGCAGGGTGAGGGCCTGTTTCCCTTGACGAGCCGAAATGTTTTACATGCTGCGGGCGTGGCTGTCGGGCTTTAAGTGCGATGGCTCCTACATCTATCGGATCGATAGCCTACCCGATCTCGGGCGGTGCTTGTAGGCATTTCTGCGCGAGGTTCGGATTGACGGTAGCAGCGTCTTGCGTATAATAACCGTAACACTCACCGAGCTGGGTGGCTCAGCTCTCCGCGCCTCCACAGCGTGAGTACGATCAGCTAAATAGTAAGTGGCGTGCTCCACCGCGTTGTGCGGTGTTGTGCTCTTTTTTTGTGTTCTGGTAGGTCCTTTTTCGTAGCTGTGAGGAGATAGAATGCCGTTCTTGTACAAACGCTCCTTTCGTTCCCTCAGTATTGTGGTGATCGCGGCGCTGTTTCTGGTAAGCTGCGGTACGGGCGAAGACCCGTTGGGTATCAACACGCCACTTACCACGTTCGCGACTGATGGGTATGAAAGTAGCCAGATCTACACCCTGTTCCAGCCAATCTTCTGGATGGCGATCGGCGTGTTCGTGATCGTCGAGGGCCTGCTGATCTGGTCGATCATCCGCTTCCGGCGACGGCCAACCGACGGCATACCGGTTCAGCTGCACGGCAACTTGCCGATCGAGCTAGCCTGGACGATCGCGCCGGCGATCCTGGTGCTGGTGATCGCCGTGCTGACGTTCCGCACACAGGCGAATCTGGATCGAGCGCCTCAGAATCCGCTGACGGTGACTGTGGTCGGGCACCAGTGGTGGTGGGAGTTTCAATATCCCGACGGGAATGTCATCACCGCCAACGAGCTGCACATCCCGGCCAATCGCGACGTCGTGCTGAACCTGCGCTCGGCAGACGTGATCCACTCGTTCTGGGCGCCGCGCCTGTCGGGCAAGACCGACGTGATCCCCGGCCACGAGAACAAGCTGCTGATCCGGCCGCTCTCACAGGAGCAGATCGTCGTGCGCGGCCACTGCGCCGAGTTCTGCGGCGGCACCCACGCGATGATGGCCTTCCATATCGTGGTGCAGCCCCAGGCCGAGTTTGATAGCTGGCTGGCGCAGCAGGCGGCAGCGGCGGCCACGCCGGCAGGTGTGCAGCAGCCAGCGGCTAGCGCACCGGCGACCGGCGCGACGGTGGCGGCGACGGTGACCGGCGAGGCGGCGACCGGCGACGAGGTTGCGGCGACAACGGCGGCCACGGTGGTGGCGACAGCCAACGCGGCCGAGACAACCACGCCGCAGGCTCAGCCGACCAGCCTTGAGGCGCAGGGCTACCAGCTCTTCCAGCAGAAAGGCTGCGTTGGCTGCCATGCGATCACCGGCTATCCCGGCGCGGTCTCGCGGGTCGGCCCCGATCTGACGCATGTCGGCAGCCGCCAGCATATTGTGGCCGGCTGGCTTGAAAATACACCTGAGAACATGCGCCGCTGGCTGCGCGACCCCAACGAAGTTAAGCCGGACAATGTGATGGGAACGGCGATTAAGCTGGGAACGCTGCGAGACGAGGAAATTGAAGCCCTGACCGCGTATTTGGAATCGTTGAAGTAGCGGGCAGCAGGAACGCTCTATCTAGATCTAAAGGAGTGCATATGGCAACGACCGCCGTACCAGTTCCGCGAGCTGGTGAGCGAAGCAGGTGGGCCTCGATCTGGGAATGGATCACCACCGTCGATCACAAGCGCATCGGCATTTTGTATATTTTTACGGCGATCGCGTTCTTTGTCTGGGGCGGCATCGACGCGCTGCTGATCCGGATTCAACTCGCGCAGCCTGAGAATAACTTCCTGAGCCCACAGGTTTATAACGAGCTGTTTACCATGCACGGCACGACGATGGTCTTTATGGCCATCATGCCGCTGAACGTCGGCCTGGGCAACTTTATTGTGCCGCTGATGGTCGGCGCCAACGATATGGCCTATCCTCGGCTCAACGCGCTGAGCTACTGGCTCTTCTTGTTTGGCGGCATTTTTCTGAGCAGCTCGTTCTTGCTCGGCAATCCGCCGGATGCCGGCTGGTTTGCGTACGCACCGCTCTCGGCCAACGGTGGCCTGCTGCCCAAGACCAACGCGATGGACTTCTGGATCATCGGTATCAATATTCTTGGTATATCCTCGATCCTGGGCGCGGTCAACTTCATCGTGACGATCCTCAACCTGCGCGCGCCCGGCATGAAGTTCAACCGCATGCCGCTCTTTGTCTGGGCGCAGCTGGTCGTGGCGTTCTTGATCGTCTTCGCGTTTCCGAGCATCACGGTCGCGTCGATTCTGCTCTACTTCGACCGCAACTTCGGCACGGCGTTCTTCCTGCCGGAGCGCGGCGGCGACCCGATGCTGTGGCAGCACCTGTTCTGGTTCTTCGGCCATCCCGAGGTGTATATTCTGATCCTGCCGGCCTTCGGCATTATCTCCGAGGTGTTCCCGGTCTTTTCGCGCAAGCCGATCTTCGGCTATGCGTTTATCGCCTACTCCAGCGTGGCGATCGGCTTCCTGGGCTTTACCGTGTGGGCGCACCATATGTTCGCCGTCGGCATGGGACCGTGGGCCAACGCGGCCTTCTCGGCAACCAGCTTGATGATCTCGATCCCAACCGGTGTGAAGATCTTTAACTGGCTGGCGACGCTGTGGGGCGGCTCGCTGAACTTTAAAACGCCGCTCTACTACGGCACGGCCTTTATCTTCCTTTTCGTGATCGGCGGCATTACGGGCGTTATGCTGGCAATTCCGCCGCTCGACTACCAGACCACCGACTCGTACTTTGTGGTAGGCCACTTCCACTATGTGCTCTTCGGCGGCGCGATCTTCGGGCTCTTCGCCGGATTCTTCTACTGGTGGCCCAAGATGTTCGGGCGGATGCTCAGCGAGCGGCTCGGCATCTGGCAGTTCTGGCTGATGTTCATCGGTATGAATCTCACCTTTATGCCGATGCATTACCTGGGCATGATCGGCCAGCCGCGCCGCACCTGGACCTACGAGGCCGGGATGGGCTTCGAGTTCTGGAATCTGATGGAGACGATCGGCGCGCTGATCATCGCGCTGTCGGTCGCGATCTTCCTGCTGAACGTTATCCTCACGCGGCGCAACGGCGAGATCGCCGGCAACGATCCGTGGGACGGCCATACGCTGGAGTGGGCCGCCACTTCGCCGCCGCCCGCGCATAACTTCGACAAGCTGCCGGTGATCCGCAGCCGCCGCCCGGTGTGGGATCTTAAGTACGGCGATGCGCAGCACTTCACCGAGCCGCGCGATGTGAAAGCGGCCGGCAGCACCGACGAGGATGAGCACTCGCACGGCATTCACCTGCCGCCGCCGTCGTTCTACCCGATCGTGATGGCGTTTGGCCTGACGGTGGCCGGGTATGGCCTGCTGTATATCTACAGCGGTGGCGTATGGGGTATTGTGATTGGCCTTTCGATCATGTGGGTTGGCATCGCCGGTCTGGCCAGCGAAGCGGCCCGCGATTAACGAGCATCAGCGCGGCGCGTGGCTCAAGAGTCAGCGATGATTCCTGAGCCACGCGCGTAGCATAACGAGAGGTTTGTATGGCGCAAGCAGTCGCCCACGATCAGAAAGAGCACGCTGCTGGCGGACACGGCGGACACGGCGGTGGTGGGCATCCTCCGACGTCGCTGGGATTGAACAGCCGCAAAGTTGGTCTGTGGACGTTTATCAGCTCCGAGGCGATCTTCTTCACGGCGCTGATCTCGACCTATCTGGTGTTGAAGCCGCGCAACATTGCGCTGGGCGGTCCCGAGCCGCAGGATTTTCTGGGCATTACGCTCACGGCGGTGCTGGCGTTTATTCTGCTGATGAGCAGCTTGACGATGGTGCTGGCGCTCCATGCTGTCGAGACCGACAATGTGCGCGGTACTCGGCTCTGGCTCGGCGCGACGATCCTGCTCGGCCTGATGTTTCTCGGCGGCCAGGTCTACGAGTTCAACAAGCTGTGGAGCGAGGGCTTTCATACGATCGTGATCACCGAGCCCGACGGCCGGGTTGAGCGCATCGGCGTGGCCGAGCATCACCTGGAAGAAGAGCTATCGCATCTCCAGGAGGAGCATCCCGGCGCGCAGATTCAAGACACCGGCCGCAAGCCCGTCACCTGGACCACCAGCCTGTTCGGCTCGACCTTTTTTACCATGACCGGCTTCCACGGTACGCACGTTGCTATCGGTGTGGTGTGGCTGTCGATCGTGCTGGTCATGTCGCTGCGCGGCGCGATCAGCTCGCGTAACAGCTTGACGGTAGAAATGGCTGGTCTGTACTGGCATTTCGTTGACCTGGTATGGGTGGCGATCTTTACGCTGATCTATCTCATTTAGTAAGCTGCTGATACAGGAATGAAAGGACGAAACGGTGGCTAATCAGACATCGAGCCAGGCCGAGGTCGCAGCGCCGCACCACGATGCGCACGCTCCGTCCAGCGCCCGCGTATATATTCAGATCTTTGTTGTGCTGTTCGTGATCACGATGGTCGAAGTGTTCGCCAGCTACCTGGACGAGCCGCCGATCAATCTGCCGACCTGGGTTGAGATCACGACCCTGCTCGTGCTCTCGGTGCTCAAGGGCGTGCTGGTGGTAATGTTCTATATGCATCTGCGCTTCGATAGCCGCTGGTTTACGACGCTGTTCTCGACCGGAATCACTATCGCGGTGTTGATGGCGATCGTGTTCTTGCTGCTGTGGAGCTATAAAGCCAGCATTGCTGGTGGCCTGGTCGTCTAAGCGAACAAAGAACGACAGAACATAGAGCAACAGGTATCCATCCAATAGATCGATGTGCTGTTCTTTGTTCTTTATCTGTTCTTGTAGAGTGGAGGAGGAGCTGACATGCCCAATATAAATGTGATCGGTGTCGTGAGTAGCGATGCGGTCGCCGAGCAGCTGATCGCGAATCTGCGCGTCGCGGGCTATGAGCAGGATCAGATCTCGCTGATCATGGCTCAGAGCGAGCCGGTCGCCGATCCGACGCAGACCGACGACGCCGAGGCCGAGGGCCTGGGCGAAACTGCCGCTCATGCCGCAACCGGCGCGATCGCCGGCGGTGGCGCGGGTTTGCTGGCCGGCCTGGCCACGCTGGCGATCCCCGGCATCGGCCCGGTGATCGGCACCGGCGTGCTGGTGGCGATGTTCGGCGGCATGGGCGCGGGCATCGGCGGGCTGATCGGCCTGTACTCCTCCGAAAACGAAGCCAGCCAGCAGTTCGAGCGCTACGGCGTGGCGCTGCGCGAAGGCCAGGCGCTGGTCAGTGTGACGGTGCCGGATCGTGATACTGCCAAGCAGGCCGAGGAATTGCTGTCGGCCGGCGGCGCGACGAATATCAACTCGTATCTGGAGGATCAATCGAACGTGACCGACGCGCCGGGCGTGAAGGACGTGACCGAGTAGTCCGCCAGTCTTACCAGGTTTCTGTCGCCCCGTCGCTTTTGCCCCGCTAGCGTGGGAGAAGAGCGACGGGGTGTCGGTTTTTGAGGCATTCGCATGTTTCCAATCTCGATCTTAACGCCGATCATCGCGCATCCATTCGAGCCGCACGAGGGTAGCTGGTGGATCATCGAGCCGCCGATCACGCTAGGCGTGATCCTGATCTGCGCGCTTTATCTGTATGTGGTCGGTCCGCTGCGCAGCCGCTACGGCTGGGCTGAAAGCGTGGATCGACGGCAGGTAACGTATTTCTTGCTGGGGATGCTGATCGCGTTTTGCTCACTGCAAGGGCCGCTGCATGAGCTAAGCGACTACTACTCGTTCAGCGCGCATATGGTGCAGCATCTGCTGGTGACGATGATCATGCCGCCGCTGCTGCTCAAAGGCATTCCGACCTGGCTGATCGATCGTGTGCTGAGCATGAAATACGTTTTTCCGATCGCGCGCTTTATACTGTCGCCGTTTATCTCGTTCGCGCTCTTCAACATCGTGTTCGCGCTGTGGCATGTTCCGGCGTTCTACCAGCGCGCGCTGGGCGATCCGGCTGTGCATAGCCTTGAGCATGTGCTGTTCATGGGTACGGCGATGTTGACCTGGTGGCCGATCTTCAATACCTCGACGCTGCTGCCGCGACTGAGCGAGCCGTGGCAGATCTTCTACCTCTTCGCGCAGTCGCTGATCCCGACTGTGCTCGGCGCGCTGATCACCTTCGCGAACTTCGTGATGTATCCGTTCTACGCGGCAGCGCCCCGGATCATCGATCTGCCGGCGATCGAAGACCAGCAGATCGCCGGGCTGCTGATGTGGCTGGGCGGCGCGTCGATCATTCTGTTTGTGCTGACGATGCGCTTCTTTACCTGGATGGATCGCGACTCCGACGAGGCGCTTGAGGCGGCGTCGCGGGTATAATCCAGCAG
>DASWTW010000182.1:0-19944 GCA_036401895.1 Herpetosiphonaceae bacterium
GGATCGCTGTAGATGCCCGCCGGCTCACGGCTCGTGTTGAGCCGATCGATCTGAGCTTCGATCGCGCTGCTCTCACTGCTGAAGAGCGCATCCAGCATCAGGTTGTCGAGCACCGAGCCGCCGGCATCGCTGGCCAGCGCCGCGAACTCGCCCTGCGACATGCCGGTTCCGCCTGCGGACACACCGTCGCCAGCGCCCGGCAGTGAGCCGTTACCGTCGCCGGTAACAGCCGGCGCATCGAGCGCGGCGTTCTGCGCGTTGGTCACCTGCTGTGCCAGCAGTCGTCGCTGCGCCAGACCGGTGCCCGCCGGGATCAGCTTGCCGATCACGACGTTCTCCTTGAGGCCGCGCAGATAGTCGACCTTGCCGGTGATCGCCGCCTCGGTCAGCACACGCGTGGTCTCCTGGAACGACGCCGCCGACAGGAACGAGTCTGTCGTCAGCGAGGCCTTGATCAGACCCAGCAGCACCGTCGTGCCGAGCGCGGGCTCGCCACCCTGGGCCATCACGGCCTGATTGATCTGCATCAGCTCGACCGAGTCGACCAGCTCGCTGGGTAGCATCTCGGTATCGCCCGGATCTTCGATGCGCACGCGGCGCAGCATCTGGCGCACAATGATCTCGACGTGCTTATCATTGATCGGCACGCCCTGATCGCGATACACCTTCTGCGCCTCGTTCGTGAGATAGGTCTGCACCATCTCACGGCCCTGGATCAGCAGCAGCTCCTGCGGATCGATCGCGCCCTCGGTGAGCTGCGCGCCCGCCGAGACATGCACGCCGTCCTGGATGCCGGGCCGCAGACGCGCCGCGTGCGGCAGCAGGTACGAGCGATGATCGTCGGCCGATGGCGGCGTGCGTACCGAGACCACGTTACCATTGAGCGTAACGATACCGGCCATGCGCGCCCGAATCGGCTGCTCGCCGACATCGGTGCGATTGTTGACCGCCAGCTCCTGGTTCTGATACACCTCGTCGCCGCTCTCCACCACGATGCGATAATCCTCAGGGACCGTCTGGTCATCCGAGAAGACCGAGTCCGCGTCGATGTGGATCGTGCGCGTGTCCTCGGTGCGCTCGATGCGCAGCGTTCCGTCGATCTCGGCCAGGATCGCCTTGTTCTTGGGCGAGCGAGCCTCGAAGATCTCCTGAATACGCGGCAGACCCTGGGTGATGTCTTCGGCCGCCGCCACACCGCCGGTGTGGAACGTACGCAGCGTCAGCTGCGTGCCGGGCTCGCCGATCGACTGCGCCGCGATGATGCCGACCGCCTCGCCGATGCCGACGAGCTGACCGGTGGCCAGGTTGCGGCCGTAGCACATGCGGCAGACGCCATGCTTGGAGCGGCAGAGCAGCGGCGTGCGCACATAAACCTCGGTGATGCCCGCGCCCACAATGCGCTGCGCGGTCTCCTCCAGGATCTCATGGTTACGATCGACGATGACCTCTTTGGTCTCTGGATCGACCACATCCATCGCCGCCATACGCCCGATGATACGCGGACCCATGCCGATACGAACCTCGTCGCGCTCGGATTCGAGCACCCACTGGCCGGCCTCGGTGCCGCAGTCGTCGATCGTGACGATCACGTCCTGGGCCACGTCGACCAGACGCCGCGTGAGGTAGCCCGCGTCCGCTGTACGCAGCGCCGTATCGGCCAGACCCTTACGACCGCCGTGCGTCGAGATGAAGTACTCAAGCACCGACAAACCTTCGCGGAAGCTCGACCGGATTGGCGTCTCGATGATCCGTCCGTTCGGGTCAGCCATCAGGCCGCGCATACCCGACATCTGGCGGATCTGACCGATGTTACCACGAGCACCGGAGATAGCCATCATCGCGATCGGGCCGAACGGATTGAGGTTTTCCTCCACCGCGCGCTTGATGTCGTCGGTCGCCTTCTCCCAGGCCTTGACAACCTCGATGTAGCGCTCCTCCTTGGTGATCAAACCACGGCGGAACTGCTTCTCGATGTTGCGCACCGTCTCGTCGGCCTCGGCCAGAATCTCGGGCTTGCTCGGTGGCAGCTCCACGTCGGCAGCCGAGAAGGTCATGCCGCCCAGCGTCGAGTGCTTGAAGCCCATCGACTTGATGCGGTCGGCCATCGCCGCCGTCTGCTCCGAGGCGTAGAAGCGCAGCAGCTCCTCGTCGGGCAGATTGCCGAAGCGCTCCACGATCAGCACGCGCGTCTCGGGCGACATCTGCTCGGGCTGGCTGTAGAAGCGGTAGCAGTCGGCGATCACCTCGCGCAGACCCTTCTTATCCACCAGCCGGTTGCGGAAGTGCAGCGGCGAGCGGAAGCCGTTCTCACCCGGCCGCGGCTCGTTCGGGAAGCGCAGCGAGTTGTTGAAGATGATGCGGCCTACGGTGGTCTCGACCAGCGTGCGCGGGCAGCCATCGACCGGCACCAGCTCCTTGGCCGGCATCGACACACCGTCCTCGCGGCTGACCACATAATCTTCCACGACGACCTTGATCGGCGCCTGGATATGCACGACGCGATTGGTATGCGCCAGCAGCGCCTCGTCGACACTGCTGAAGATCTTACCGGCGCCGGGCGCATCGTCGCGCACCTGCGTCAGATAGAAGCAGCCGAGCACGATGTCCTGCGCGGGCGTGATGATCGGATCGCCGTGCGCGGGCGACAGCAGGTTGTACTTCGACAGCATGCGCGTGCGGGCCTCTTCCTGGGCCTTGCGCGACAGCGGCACATGCACGGCCATCTGGTCGCCGTCGAAATCGGCGTTGAACGCGGCGCAGACCAGCGGATGCAGCTGGATTGCCGAGCCCTCGATCAGCACGGCCTCGAAGGCCTGGATCGACAGGCGATGCAGCGACGGAGCACGGTTGAGCAGCACCAGGTAATCCTTGATCACCTCTTCCAGCGCGTCCCACACCTCGGGCTTGATCCGCTCCACGAAGCGCTTGGCGGCCTTGATGTTGTGGGCATGGCCCTTCTCCACCAGGCGGCGCATCACGAACGGCTTGAACAGCTCAAGCGCCATCTTCTTGGGCAGACCGCACTGGTGCAGCTGGAGCGTCGGACCGACCACGATCACCGAGCGGCCGGAGTAGTCCACGCGCTTGCCGAGCAGGTTCTGACGGAAGCGGCCCTGCTTGCCCTTGAGCATATCGCTCAAGCTCTTGAGCCGGTGCTTGCCCTTGCCGGAGACCGGGCGACCACGCCGTCCGTTGTCGATCAGCGCATCGACCGCCTCCTGCAACATTCGCTTCTCGTTACGCACGATGATCTCGGGCGCGTTCAGCTCCATGAGCCGCTTGAGACGATTGTTGCGGTTGATCACGCGGCGATACAGATCGTTGAGGTCGCTGGTAGCAAAGCGACCGCCGTCGAGCTGAACCATCGGGCGCAGATCCGGCGGAATCACCGGCAGCACCTTGAGGATCATCCACTCAGGTTTGTTACCGCTCTTGCGGAAGGCCTCCACGACGCGCAGGCGCTTGGTAGCCTTCTTGCGCTTCTGGCTGGTCACCGACGAAGCGTGCATCTCCTCGTGCAGCTGGATCGCCAGAGCGTCCAGATCCACACGCGAGACCAGGCTGCGGACCGCGCCGCCGCCCATCTCGGCGGTAAAGCCGCCCGGAGCCAGATCGCGCATTGTGCGGTACTCGGACTCGGAGATGATGCGCAGGATCTTGATCTCGTCGAGCCGATCCAGCTTCTCCTTCTCTTCTTTCACCAGCGCATCGAGCTGCTGCTGGACCTCGTCGGAAAGCTTGGTCTGGCTCTGCTCGGCGGCATGCGTCCGCTGATCACGCTCAGCGCCCGAGAGCGTCTCGGCATCGCTCAGCTCTTGATCGCGGCGCTCTTTGATCCGATCGCGCTCGGCCTCGACGGTCTCGTCCAGGCGGTTGACGTGATAGGCCGAGATCGGCTCGCCCTTCTCGGCGATCGTCACGCTGCGGAACTCAAGATCCTGCGGCGCGGCGCGGCCGGTCAGCTCTTCGAGCGTATCGCGCAGCTCCTGATCCTCGTCCTCAAGCTCGGTCAGCATGTCGGCGTAGCGCTGCTTGATCTCTTTCTGCGCGGCCGCCAGCGACTGGTCCATCTGCGCCAGCTCTTGCGTGATCCGTGTGGATGCCGCCTCGCCTTCGCCGCGCGCCTTGCCCTCAAGCTCAGCCCGGCGCACCGTGTAGTCGGCAACGATCCGCTCGCGGATCAGCTCCAGCGCCTGATCGTCGACATCGGTGATGATGTAGGATGCGAAGTAGAGCACGCGCTCCAGGTTGCGCGGCGAGATGTCAAGCAGCAGGCCCAGGCGGCTGGGCGTTCCCTTGACAAACCAGATATGTGAAACCGGCGAGGCAAGCTGGATGTGGCCCATCCGCTCGCGCCGCACCTTAGAGCGAGTCACCTCGACGCCGCATTTATCACAGACGACGCCCTTGTAGCGCACGCGCTTGTACTTTCCACAATAGCATTCCCAATCCTTTTGTGGACCGAATATTTTTTCACAGAACAGCCCATCACGCTCTGGTTTGAGTGTGCGATAGTTGATCGTCTCAGGCTTCGTCACCTCGCCCTTGGACCAGCCCAGGATCTCATCAGGTGAGGCCAGGCTGATCCGAATGGCGTTAAAATCGTTAATTTCGGGCATATTCTGCTCCTAATACCTCTGCTGGAAGATACGCCGAGAAATTCAAGCGCATCTCGTCGGTAATTGTGCCCTTTTCTGGCCTCTTCTTAGGCTGCCATTCCAGAAACTGTGCTGCAACCGCAGATTTGCGGGCTAACGCAAGGCCAGAATTATCAACGTATAGCCATGCAGCTAGGCATTTCGCTCGTATCGTACTCCACTTAATGTACCAATTCTCACGATTTGTGGATATGTTGGAAGCAGGAATGCCAGTTATAGATGTAATAGCTCCAACTACCTGGTTAAGGAACCCTTGTGATCCTGAATAGATTTGCAGGATTGGTCTGTCATCATTCCACGAGAGTGTCCCATCACCATCCACAACACCACGCACAAAGTGTGGTAATAAATCGTGCGGTACCGTTGGAAACCCAATCACCTTTGACTTGCGAGGCGATCCACCATGGGCTTCGATGTCTTGGTACATTTGCTTACTACAAAACGTAATTACGTATGTATTCGAGTGAGTGGAAACCCTACGTATGTAGTAATTCTCGCCAATTGCATGAGCAATGATTTGCAAATGATCATAATCATTGCTCGCAATTTCAACTAAATACCCACCAGTATCCGATTTAATCCGCATGCATCCATCCGCCCACCAATAGCCTAAAACATAGGCCATTTCAGGGGTCCAGACGCGGAAGAAATCAACGATTTTGGCAGATCGCGGCATTATCTATAATCAAGTGTCGAGGATCAAAGATCGTGAAGATCTTCGACCCTCGACTTCCAACCTTTACACCTTAGAACTCGCCCTTTTCCATGCCCGACAGATTGATGCCGTCCAGCGCCGACAGGTCGTCGCCCGAATCCTCGCTCAGCTCCATCGGCGTCTCATCCTCCGACAAAACCTCGACCGACAGGCCCAGCGCTTGCAGCTCCTTGATCAGCACCTTGAACGACTCAGGAACACCTGCCTCCTGGATCTGCTCGCCCTTGACGATCGCCTCGTAGGTCTTGACACGACCGTTGACGTCGTCGGACTTGACGGTGAGCATTTCCTGGAGCGTGTACGCCGCGCCGTACGCCTCAAGCGCCCACACTTCCATCTCGCCGAAGCGCTGGCCGCCGAACTGAGCCTTACCGCCCAGCGGCTGCTGCGTAACCAGCGAGTATGGACCCGTGGAGCGAGCGTGAATCTTGTCTTCCACAAGATGCGCCAGCTTGAGCATGTAGATGTAGCCGACCGTCACCGGGTTATCGAACTCCTGTCCGGTACGACCATCGTACAGCGTGATCTTGCCGTCGTCCGGCAGACCGGCGTCGTACAGCGCCTGCTGGATCTGCTCCTCGCGCGCGCCGTCGAAGACCGGCGTGGCTATGCGATAGCCCAGCCGCGCGGCAGCCCAGCCAAGATGCGTCTCAAGAATCTGCCCGATGTTCATACGCGACGGCACGCCGATCGGATTGAGAATAATATCGACCGGGCGACCATCCGGCATGAACGGCATGTCCTGGATCGGCAGGATGCGCGAAACCACACCCTTGTTGCCGTGGCGACCGGCCATCTTGTCGCCGGCGCTGATCTTGCGCTTCTGAGCGATCAGCACGCGCACCATCTTGTTGACGCCGACCGGCAGATCCGGCGAGTCTTCGCGGGTGAAGACTTTGACGTCGATCACTTTGCCGCGAACACCGTGCGGCACGCGCAGCGACGTGTCCTTGACCTCGCGAGCCTTCTCGCCGAAGATCGCGCGCAGCAGTCGCTCTTCCGCTGTCAGATCGGTCTCGCCCTTGGGCGTGATCTTGCCCACCAGAATATCGTTCGGGTTGACGTCGGCGCCGACGTAGATGATGCCGTTCTCGTCCAGGTTGCGCAGGCTGTCCTGGCCCACGTTCGGAATATCGCGGGTGATCTCCTCGTCGCCGAGCTTGGTCTGGCGCGCCTCGACCTCATACTTCTCGATATGGATCGAGGTAAAGATGTCTTCGCGAACCAGCCGCTCCGAGACCAGGATCGCGTCCTCGTAGTTGCCGCCTTCCCAGGGCATAAACGCGACCAGCACGTTCTGTCCCAGCGCCAGCTCACCGTTATCGGTCGAGGACGAGTCGGCGATCACCTGATTCTTCTTGACGCGCTCGCCGGTCAGCACCGCCGGACGCTGGTTGATGCAGGTGTCCTGGTTCGAGCGCATAAACTTGATCTGCGGATACGTGCGCTCGGTGCCGTCGTCTTCACGCACCACGATCTGGCGCGCGTCGGCGCGCAGCACAACGCCGTCCTTCTTGGCGATCACAACCTGGCCCGAGTCACGGGCGGCCTGGTACTCCATGCCCGTGCCGATGATCGGCGCGTCGGGACGGAGCAGCGGCACAGCCTGACGCTGCATGTTCGCGCCCATCAGCGCGCGGTTGGCGTCGTCGTGCTCAAGGAACGGGATCAGCGCCGTCGAGACCGAGACTACCTGCTTGGGCGACACGTCCATGTAGTCCATGCGCTCGGCGGACTCTTCGACGAACTCGTCGCCGTAGCGGCCCTGCACCTTACCGGCCAGAAAGCGGTTATGCTCATCCAGCGGCGCGTTCGCCTGCGCGACGATGAACTTGTCCTCTTCGTCGGCGGGCAGGTAGTGCACCTCGCCGGTCACGATCGGACGAATCTTGATCGTGCGCAGCGGCAGATCTGCGATCCGCTCGGCGATCGTGCGCGTGATCTCGGTATTCTCCTCGGCTATCGTCGCGCCGCTCTTGGGATCGACAATATCCTCGCGCAGGATCTGGCCGCGCAGCAGGCCGATCGCGATGTGCCGCGCCAGCTCCTTGTCGAGCCGCGTGCCACGAGCCGCCAGCAGATCGCCGGTACGCAGATCGCGCACGTCGTTGATCAGCAGCGGACGATCCAGCCAGGCCGGCGTGTTGTCGACCTCGCGATACACCTTGCGATACGGCGTCTCCAGGAAGCCCATCTCGTTGATGCGGGCAAACGTGGACATCGCGCCGATCAGACCGATGTTCGGACCTTCCGGCGTTTCCACCGGGCAGATACGTCCATAGTGCGAGTGGTGAACGTCGCGCACCTCGAAGCCCGCGCGATCGCGGCTCAGACCGCCAGGGCCCAGCGCCGAGATGCGCCGCTTGTGCGCCAGCTCAGCCAACGGATTGACCTGATCCATGAACTGCGACAGCTGCGAGCCGCCGAAGAACTCGCGGATCGCGGCCACAACCGGGCGAATATTCACCAGGCCGTTGGGCGTCGCGCTCTCGGGATCTTGCAGCGACATGCGCTCCTTGATCACGCGCTCCATACGCAGCAGGCCAACGCGGAACTGCGCCTGGATCAGCTCGCCCACCGTGCGCACGCGACGATTGCCCAGGTGGTCGATGTCGTCGGGCTCGCCGATGCCGTTGTTGAGATCGATGATGCGCTCGACGATCTTGTAAAGATCCTGCGGCGTGAGAATGCGCTCCGTGTTCGACGGTGTCTCGCCGCCATGATCGCGGCGGCCCTTCTCCCACAGGTTGCGGTTAAGCTTGTAGCGTCCGACGCGCGCCAGATCGTAGCGGCGGGCGTTGAACAGCAGCGACTCGAGCAGCGTCCGCGCGTTGTCCAGCGTCGGCGGATCGCCTGGCCGGAGCCGCTTGTACAGCTCGATCATCGCTTCTTTGGCGTGACGCGTGCCGTCCTTTTCGAGCGTCGAGGCGATGTAGCGGTGATCCTGGTTGACGTCGACATGCTCGAAAAGCGCCAGCACTTCCTCATCGAGGCCGCTCTCATCCAGCGCCTTGCCCGAGAACAGGCCGATCACGGCGCGGATCAGGATCGTAACCGGCAGCTTGCGCTTGCGGTCGACCTTGACCGAGACCACATCGCGCTTGGAGGTTTCGAACTCCAGCCACGCGCCACGGTTCGGGATCAGCTTGGCAGTATGCAGCGCACGACCAGTCGTCGGATCGTGCTCATCTTTGAAATACACACCGGGCGAGCGAATCAGCTGCGAAACGACCACACGCTCGGAGCCGTTGTTGATAAACGTTCCATTCTCCGTCATGAGCGGGAACTCGCCCATGAAGATTTCGCTTTCTTTGACCTCGCCGGTGCCCTTGATCAAGAGCCGGGCGCGCACTTTGAGCGGCGCGGAATAGGTCAGATCGCGCTCACGGCATTCGAACTCATCGTAGCGCGGCGGGTCGAAGCGATAGTCCAAGAACGAGAGCGCCAGATTCTTGCCGGTAAAGTCTTCGATCGGCGAGATTTCGTCAAACAGCTCCCGAAGACCAATCTCTTGAAACCAGTGGAACGAGTCGATCTGGGTTTCGATCAGCTTCGGAACTTCGATCGCATCTTGGATACGAGCGTAGCTACGGCGCTCAGGGCGGCGCGGCAGTGCGCCATCCATCGGCTCTTCACCAACGGCGATCAATGGCTGCAAGACGACCTTTTCGGTCAATGGTGGCATGGACTGCACTCCTCAGCACACCAGGAAACACAAAAAGACCCTTCCATCGGCGTCGCCTCTGGACCGGTCAATTTGCGCTCCCTCTCCTAGTGACAAAAATTGCGCCATCCGGCGCGACGAGACAATTTGTAAGCCAACAGGGTGATTACACTCTGTATTACGCACTTTATTCAGATATGGATTTCGCAAACGCGCAGTGTATCATAGCCAATCACGAATGTCAAGCACGAGTTTTTGCAAAATCTTGACCTCCCTTGCCTGAACAAGGATGCACAACTTCTGTGCGCGCTAGCAAGCATAGTACCACTAAATCGGCAACTTGCAGCCTCGCCAGCGCCGATCATTGAAGGCTCGGCTATTTAACCTATGCTATAATCGCGGCCCAGGCAGGCCGCGTGTACCTGCCCTTGTTTGTGGAATAGGTCAATGATTGCCGAATCGAAAGCTGTTCAAGACATTACCATCGATATTGTGATTCCGGTCTTCAACGAGGAAACACAGCTGGCGCTCAGCATCGAAACCTTGCGCGCGTTTCTTCAAACTCACTGTCCATATAGCTGGCGCATTGTTGTCGCGGATAATGCCTCGACCGATCGCACGCCAGCGATCTGCCGGAATCTGCAAGCCTGCTACGAGGGCGAGGTTGATTTTATCCGGCTTGAGCAGAAGGGGCGCGGACGAGCGCTGCGAGCGGCCTGGAGCCAGAGCACGGCCGACGTGGTGTGCTATATGGATGTCGATCTTTCCACGAATCTGCGCGCGCTCCCGCCGATGGTGGCCGCGCTGATCCACAGCGACTACGATCTGGCGACCGGCTCGCGGCTGATGCACGGTGCGATCGTGACCCGCCAGTGGAAGCGCGAGATCATCTCACGCAGCTATAATCTTCTGATCCGGCTGATGTTCTGGCATCGCTTCCGGGACGCACAGTGCGGCTTCAAGGGCGCTACCCGGCGCGCCGTGGACGAGCTGGTGCCGCAGGTCAAAGATCAGGCCTGGTTCTTCGACACCGAGCTGCTGCTCAAAGGCGAGCGCCAGAACTACCGCATCTTCGAGCTGCCCGTGGAGTGGATCGAAGACCTCGACTCACGAGTGAAGATTGTTAAGACGGCCTGGGAAGATGTTAAAGGGCTGGTACGAGTGCGGGTAGGTGGGTAGAAAAGAACAAAAGAACAAAAAAACAAGGGAACAAAACGGGAGAACGAAAAACGGAGAACCAAGAACCAAGAACCAAGAACAGAGAGCAAAACAGGAGCACCAAAGAAGAAAGCAGTACCGCTGTTTCCCCTCGCCTATCGCAGGTACCATGCCCAGTGCCCTCTGGACATGGCGCCCGGTGGAGGCGGAGGCCCGCCGAGGTTCGGGGCAGGGGATGAGGGCCTGATTAAGAAACAAAAGATAGTACTGAAACCTCTTTGTTCTTTTGTTCCTTTGTTCCCTTGTTCGCTCGTCGCTGAGGACATGAACAATGCAAGAGTCCACAGCAATTCTGCTCGATCAGCAGCGCTTTGAGCGCTGGGCCTCGTTCACGCTTGGCAGCGCGCAGCTAGCGGCTGCTCAGCCGGGGCAATACATCGCGCTGCGCTGTGCGGCTGCCGGCAGCTACGATCCGCTCCTGCGCCGGCCGCTCTTTGTCGCCACGACGGACGCGCGCGCAAATACCTGCACGCTGCTGGTCTCCGATCTCGATCCGGCGTACGATTTTCTCAACAGCCAGGCTCGCGGTGCGGCGCTCAATCTGCTCGGGCCGCTGGGGCGGAGCTGGAACGTCGGAGCATCGGTGCGGACGCTCGCGCTGATCGGCACGGCTGCCCAGGCTGCGGCGCTTTTCGCGCTGGCGCACAGCTCGGTCGCGCGCGGCCTGTCGGTAACGCTGGCCCTCGGCGCCTCCAGCGATGCTGCGTCGGCACCAAACGACGATCTTCAGCCGTTGATCGCGCCGCCGCCGTTTCTGCTGCCGGCCGCTGCCGAGTACAACCTCGCGCAGGGCGACGATCCGGCTGAGGCCGCGCTCTCGCTCCTCGACGATGCGCTTCTGCGCTGGGCGGATCTGCTCGCGATCGCGCTGCCGATTGAGCTTTTACCACGAGTGGCACAGCACGTGCGCAACGTCAGGCTCCAGTGGAATCGCGATTTTGCACAGGTCGTGATCCTCGGCTCACAGCCGCATCAACTCGCCTGCTACGTCGGCATCTGCGGCGCGTGCAGCATCGACGGGCGGCATGGGCGAAAGCTGGTGTGCAGCGACGGGCCGGTGTTCGATCTGCGCGATCTGGTACGATAGAAAAAGTAGAGAACAAAAGAACAAAAAAGACGACCAAAGGGCACCCAGAACCTAGAACCAAACGAATAGAGAACCAAGTAAAAGTAAGCATCAAACAAGACAAATATATTCGGTCTTTGTTCCTTTGTTTCCTTGTTCCCTTGTTCCTTGATTGAGGAGTTTGTATGCGCGTTTTAGTTATCGCGGCTCATCCTGATGATGAAACAGTCTTCTGCGGCGGCATGATCGCCAAATACGCCTCAGAGGGCCACGCTGTGTTTGTGCTGCTTACTACGCGCGGCGAGGGCGGCGAGACCGGCGAGCCACCGCTGTGCGCCCGTGACGAGCTTGGTCAGATGCGCGAGCGCGAGGCGCAGGCGGCGGGCGCGGCGCTGGGAGCGCGTGAGGTTTTGTTCTTGCCGTTCTGCGATCCGGTGGTTGGACCCGACGACACGCTGTATCACATCGACGCGACGGCCGAGGAGTTCAGCGGCGCGATCGCGGAGATCATCGCCGAGCTGCGACCGGATGTGGTGATCACCCACGGCTCCAATGGCGAGTACGGCCATCCGCAGCATATTTTCACACACCAGTCGGTGTTTGCGGCGCTGCGCCAGCTTGAGCCGTGGCGGCCCGCCGAGGTGCTGACCTGGGGCGGCGCGTATCCCGATCCCGAGAAGCCGCGTCACATCAACCAGGACGATCCGGCCGATATCGTGCTGGACGTCACGCCGTGGCTGCCGCAGAAGATTGCCGCGATGGACGCGCATCGTACGCAGCACGGCCTTTTCTTTCGCAAAAATCCCGGCAAAACGATCGACGAGCTGCCGGGCCGCAAAGAAAGCTTTCACCGCTGGACCGAGCTACAGCGTCAGGAGCAGGCACGGCCTTAGTTTTGCTATAACACCGTTATATCACTAGGAGAATACACGTGCGCGGATTGTTGGGTCGCAAAAAAGTTCTGGGCCAGCGCCAGGAAGCGCTCCTGGCGCAAGAGCGGGAGCTGTTGGGCCGATTGCGTGAGGCGTTGAGCGGATTCGCCGATACGATTCCCGGCGATCAGCGCACGCTTGACGAGGCGATCGTTCATCTCGACGAGCTGTTTCTGCTTGTCGTGGCCGGAGAGTTCAACTCCGGCAAATCGTCGTTCATCAACGCGCTCATCGGCGAGACCGTGCTGCGCGAAGGCGTCACGCCGACGACGGATCGGATCAACATTCTGAAGTACGGGCCGGAGGCTACCGAGCGGCTGCGAGAGGAGTTCGTGCTTGAGATTTTGTATCCGGCCGAGATGCTGCGCGAGATCAACATCGTCGACACGCCCGGCACCAACGCGGTGATTCGCCGCCATGAAGAGCTGACCCGCGATTTTATCCCACGCTCCGATCTTGTGCTGTTTGTCACCTCCGCCGACCGCCCGTTTATTGAGTCCGAGCGCGCCTTTTTGGAGCAGATCCGCGAGTGGGGCAAAAAAGTTGTCCTGGTGATCAACAAGGTCGATATTTTGCAGCCCGCCGAGATCGAGACAGTTGTGCAGTTTGTGCGCGACAACGCGATGCCGCTGCTGGGACGCCAGCCGGAGGTTTTTCCGCTCTCGGCGCGGCTGGCCGGGCAGAGCAAATCCAGCAGCTCCGGCAGCGACGGCGCCGCCGATGCGCGCTGGGAGAACAGCCGCTTCGAGGCGATCGAGCGCTACATCACCGACACGCTGGACGAAGACGAGCGCATCCGGCTGAAGCTGCTCAATCCGCTGGGCGTGGCGCAGTCGCTGACAACCAAGTACAAAACCGCCGTCGACGATCGACTGGGGCTGCTGCGCGAAGACTTTGTCACGATCGACAACATCGAGAAGCAGATCACGCTGTACCGCGAAGATTTGCAAAAAGAATTCCATCTGCATATCGCCGAGATCGAAAATATGCTCCATGAGATGGAGCTGCGCGGCATGAGCTTCTTCGACGAGACCGTGCGCATCGGGCGCATGTTCGATCTGATGAAGCCGGACCGGATTCGCGCCGAGTTCGAGGACGACGTGATCGGCGATACGCCTGCGCAGATCGAGCAGCGGGTGCAGCAGATCATCGATTGGCTAGTCGATCGGCAGTTCCGGCTCTGGCAGGGCGTTAACGAATATCTCAACCGGCGGCGCGTCAGCATGGACCGCGACCAGATGCTGGGCGAGATCGGCACCTCGTTCGACTACAACCGCGCGGCGCTGCTGGCATCGGTAGGGCAGACCGCGCGTCAGGTCGTCTCCACCTACGATCGCGAGGCCGAGGCCGATGAATTAGCGCGCAGCGTGCAGAGCGCGATGACAACCACCGCCATCGTCGAGATCGGCGCGGTGGGCCTGGGCGGCATACTGCTGGCGGTGCTCACAACTGCCGCCGCCGATGTGACCGGCATTCTGGCCGCGCTGACCGTCGCCGGCATGGGCCTGTATATCGTCCCCAACAAGCGGCGTCAGGCCAAGAAAGATTTTCACCAGAAAATCAGCGACCTGCGCGACCAGCTGACACGCTCGGTCACGCGGCAGGTCAACAGCGAGCTAGAAGCATCGTCGGCGCGCATTCGCGAGGCGATCGGGCCATACACGCGCTTTGTGCGCGCCCAGCGCGAGCAGCTCAGCGGTCTCAGCGAAGAGCTGAATGCGATCGACGGCGTGCTGGGCCGTCTGCGGGCTGAGATCGGCAGCTCCTAGCCGGATCGAGCTGATCTGCGGCGCGGATGGCCGAGCTGTTTTTGCACAGAACAAACGTGCATGTTAAGCTGTGCTCCGCGCGCATCACAAACATGTTCGCGCTACAATACGAGAGAAGCTTCGTCCTAAGGAGCGGTGAACATGACCGGAGCGTTTCAACCGAGCGGCGTTGTTACACTCACGACAGACTTCGGCCTCGAAGATACCTACGTCGGCATCATGAAAGGCGTAGTGCTGAGTATTGCGCGGCAGGCCCAGATCATCGACTACACGCACGGCATCCGGCCCGGCAATATTGTAGAAGGCGCATACCTGCTGCGCACCGGCTATCGCTACTTTCCGCGCGGCACGGTGCATGTCGCGGTGGTCGATCCGGGCGTTGGCAGCAGCCGGCGAGCGATCGCGTTTCAAACCCCGGAGGCGACCTTCATCGGCCCTGATAACGGCCTGTTTGCGCTGGTGTGGGAAGATATTGTCAGGAATACCGACGCCGACGTGCAGATCGTCGAGCTGACTGAGTCGAAGTACTGGCTGCCTAAGGTGAGCGCAACCTTTCATGGCCGCGATATTTTCGCCCCGGCAGCCGCGCATATCGTCGCGGGCGTGGCGCTAGCCCAGCTTGGCAGGCCAATCGACGGCCTGACGCCTGCGCAGCTCGCCACGCCACACAGTCCGACCAGAGGCGTGCTGCACGGCCATATCATTCACATAGATCGATTCGGCAACTGCATTACGAATATTACACAAGAGCATCTCCACACCCATCACCTTGGCGAGCGCATCGTCGTCGAAATCATCGATCAGCAGCTCAGCGGCCTGTTCCGCACCTATGCCGACGGCCCCACCGGCATTCCTATGTGCTTGATCGGCAGCAGCGGGCATATCGAGCTTTCGGTACGTAACGGCAATGCTGCGCGCGTGCTCGGCGTTGACATAGGCGATAAGTTCCGTATTCGCGGTACAAACAGCAGGGCCTAATATGATCGATCCCGGCGCTCCACCACTACGCATCCTGCTCGTTGTCGACAGCGAGCCTACAATCGCTTCGATCGCGATTCCGCTGACTCAGGCGGGTCACGCCCTGGCGATGGTTCAGACCGCCCGAGAAGTCTTCAAGCAGATCGAGGCGCAGCCCTGGGACGCCGTGATCATCGATCTGACGACGATCGAGGCCGGGCTAGACCTGGCTCGGCAGATCCGTGAGCGACAGGTCGATCTGTCGCTCATTTTGCTGACCGATCAGCCGGCCGATGAGCTGCTGGAGACAGGATTCAAGCTCGGCGTTTATGACTGGCTGTTCAAGCCGCCGTTGCTCACGCTCGTGCTCGCCGCGCTGGATCGAGCCAGCGAGCGCCGCTCGTTGCGCAAGCAGGCACAAGAAAACGCCGCCGCCGCAACCGAGCGCAACGACACGCGGCACGAGATCAACAACCAGCTTGCCGGCATCATTGGCCTGGTTCAGCTGCATCTGACCGGCCCAGGTCTGGACGGCGAAGTCGAGCAAGATCTGCGGCTGGTGCTGGATCATGCCAAGCGCCTGCGCGATCTGCTGCGCGCCAAGCGCTAGCTAGACATCGCTGCGGGTGGATGTGGTAAATGTATCCCGCAAACTCGTAGAGCCGGCAGACATGGTACTATACGCCCGCTATGCGACGACCAACGAATCCTCAGCTTCCGTATCCTGAGCTTAACGACGAGCAGCGCCGGGCAGTGATCGCGCCGCTCGGGCCGGTGCTGGTGCGCGCCGGTGCCGGCAGCGGCAAAACCCGCGTGCTGACGCTGCGTATTCATCATCTGATCGCCTCCCAGAGCGTTGCGCCCGCGACGATTCTGGCCGTGACCTTCACCAACAAAGCCGCGACCGAGCTGCGCGGACGGCTGCGTGAGCTGCTCAAAGAGCGCAGCCGTGGCCTCACAACCGGAACCTTTCACAGCGTCGGGCTACGGATTTTGCGCGAGTCGCTGGCGGGGCGGATCAAAGGCTACACCAAAGATTTCTCGATCTACGGCGAGGAAGAGCAGCGCCAGCTGGCGCAGACTGCCCTCGAATCCTGGCGCGGACGGCCGCCCGTAATGCTGGAGCCGGAGCAGGTGATCAGCCGCATCTCACGGCTCAAAAGCCGGATGCTTACGCCGCAGCTGGCGCAGCGCATGGCGGGCGGCGATCAGCAGGCGGCCTATGTCGCCGGCCTGTACGACAGCTACCAGCGCAGCCTGCGCAAGCACAACGCGATCGACTTCGACGATTGCATTTTGCTGCCCTACCGCCTGCTCAGCGACGATCCCGATCTGCTGGCCGACTACCAGACGCGCTGGCGGCATGTGCTCGTCGACGAGTACCAGGACACCGACCGCGCGCAACATGGCCTGGTCACGCTGCTGACGATGACGCATCCACGCTCGCTCTTCGTCGTCGGCGATGCCCAGCAGAGCATCTACGGCTTTCGCAACGCCGACCACACGATCATCACGCAGTTCAACAAGGATTTTCCCGACGCGCATATCGTCGAGCTGGTCACGAACTACCGCTCACGCCAGCAGGTGCTCGACGCCGCGCACGCCGTGATTCGCCATGCCGCCGCAATCCATGTGCTGCCGCTGCGCGCCGCTCAGGGTCCGGGTCTGCCCGGCAGCGTGATCAAAATCCATGAGCTGAAGGATGGCCGCGAAGAGGCCGAGTGGGTGGCGCGCAGAATCGCCGAGCTGCTGGGCACGGGCCGGCGACCGCGCGAGATCGCGGTGCTGTTTCGGACGCGGCACATGAGCCGGGGCCTGGAGCAGGCGCTGCGTCACGCGCGGATTCCTTACGCCATTCGCGGCAACGCCGGCTTCTACGATCGGCGGGTGGTGCGCGATCTGCTGGCCTACCTGCGTACGATCGCCAATCCAGCCGATAGCCTTTCGCTGGCGCGGATCGTCAACTTGCCGGCGCGCGGTCTCGGCGGCGTGACAATGGAACAGTTCATCGGCAACGCGGCGGAGCATGGCCTCCCGCCCGGCCAGGCGCTCTTCGATGCGCGCTGCTACGCCAATCTCAAGCCCACCGCGGCCACGGCGCTGCGCACATTCGCGCAGATGCTGGGCGGCTGGCGGCAAAAAGCCGAGCGTGGCTATCCGCCCGCCAATCTGATCGCCGACGTGCTGGCGCAGAGCGGCTATGACCGCTGGATCAGAACCACGCTGCCTGAGGCGGATCGGCCTGACGCGCTGAGCCATATTCAGGAGCTGCAAACCGCCGCCGAAGAGCACGACACGCTCTCATCGTTTCTGCAAGAGATCGCGCTGATGACGGCGATTGACGACAAAGAGGACGAGCGTGACGCGGTGCAGCTGCTGACGGTTCACGCCGCCAAGGGCCTGGAGTGGCCGATCGTGTTTATCACCGGGCTTGAAGAAGGCACGCTGCCGCATGAGCGAGCCTTCGCGGAGACGGGCGGCGTCGAAGAAGAGCGGCGGCTGTGTTATGTCGCGCTGACGCGTGCCAAAGAGCAGATCTGGCTTTCCTGGGCCAGCGGACGTCAGCGCGGCCAATCGCTCAAACGCTCACGCTTCCTGGACGAGATCGTGGCCTACGGGCAGGAGCGCGCACGTGAGGCGAACGCCGGCCGCAGGTGATGCGGGACTGATCCAAATACATCATCACGTGTGAATGTAATTCGGTATGCGCAGATTGTGTAGGGGCTTCATTCGTGACGCCCTGTGCAATATTTTCGATTCTCGGGCGTGATACATCACGCCCCTACAAACATAAACCACATTCATTTCAGATCATATCAAGCAATTATTCCAGACAATAAAAACAAAAGGGCGTATCGCAATACGCCCTACAAACATTCACCGTCGATTTGGAAGCTTTCGCTACGCCGCCGTCGAAGGCACATCTTGATCGATGGCCTCGCGCAGACCGCGCACAAACGCCTCAAGATCCTTGCCCTGCTCCACCACATTCAGCAGCGCCGAGCCGACCACAACCCCATCAGCGATCTGCGCGACCTGATGCGCCTGCTCGGGCTGCGAGATGCCGAAGCCAACCGCTAGCGGCGTCTCGGTTTGCGGTCGTACGCGCGACAGAAACGCGGGCAGCTCGGCCGGCAGCTCGGTGCGCGCGCCGGTCACGCCGGTCAGCGAGACACAGTAGATAAAGCCCGATGCCTGCTCGATCACATGGCCGATGCGCTCCTCGGTTGAGGTCGGCGCCAGCAGCTGGATCAGATCGATGTCGTGAGCGCGACAGGCCGCATGCAGCTCGCCGGACTCCTCGGGCGGCAGATCGGGAACGATCAGGCCGTCGAGGCCCGCCGCCTGAGCATCGGCGCAGAAGCGCTCCAGGCCATACTGCAACATCGGATTCAGGTAGCCCATGAACAGCAGCGGCACATTCACACCACGCTCGCGCAGCTGGCGCACGGTTTCAATGCAGTAGGGCACGTTGACGCGGTTCTTGAGCGCGCGCTCGGTCGCCCGCTGAACAGTCGCGCCGTCGGCCAGCGGATCGGAGAACGGCACGCCCAGCTCGACCATATCCGCGCCGGCGGCGACCAGACGCGGCACCAGCTCAAGCGCCGACTCACGCTCGGGAAAGCCGATCGTCAGATACAGAATCAGTGCGCGCCGCTGCGTAGCCGCCAGATGTTCCCATGTTGATCGAATTCGTGACATAGACTACTCGAATATGTAGGGCCATCGGCTCAGAAGCTGCGGGATGCGCCGCCTGCCGGCAGATGGCAATCGAACTCAGGTTAGTTGATCGACGTAAAATCCCTCGCGCACGTCCGGCAGATGCTTGATCAGCACCACAACGCTCACCACCAGCACCGCGATCGTCACAACAATATTGTGCGTCCACCACCAGACCAGCGGCGCGGTCGCCGCCACCGCGATCATCGAGGGCAGCGTCTCGTCTTTGCGCAGAATCAGCAGCGCCACAAAAAAGATCGCGATCGTGATGAGCGCCAGCCGCCAATCGATCAGCAGCAGCACCGCCCCACCCGAGGCCAGGCCCTTGCCGCCCGCGCGCCGCAGCCAGAGCTTCCAGCCGCCCTCGCGCTTACCTCGCGAGGCGAACATCAGATACGGCGAGAAACAATGACCGACCACCGCTGCCGCGCCACACAGCGCCGCCGCCTCCGAGCCGAGCGCCTGCTGTCCGATCAGCATCGCCAGCGCCGCCTTGGCCGCATCCAGCAGCGCCACCAGCGCGCCGGCTGCAAACCCGACCGAGCGAACGGTGTTCATCGCGCCGGCGTTACCGCTGCCGGTCTGCTGCACATCGATACCGCGCGCTATTCTACCGACAAATACCGCAAACGGCACCGCGCCGATCAACAGCCCAAGGATCACCAGCAGGAGCAACGTTGGATTGATCATGGTTTGCTCTCCATCCATGCGGATCGTTCGGATTGTAGCGAAGAGCCGCAGCCGCGTCAATGGGTGATTTCGATCACACAAGCGGCGGCTGGACACTTCCAACCACCGCTCGGCAAAAAAAGAACAGCCCCTATCGACGCTGATAGGGGCTGCGTAACCGACTGGTTGAGCTTACTGGCTGACGTTCATGATGCGCACTTCGTTCGAGCCGATCGTGATCGCGCCCGAGCGAACCTGCACGTTGCCGACCAGGATGCGGCCTGCTGCCGGAACAGCCTGTGCCGTGACCACCGCCGGAACCGTCCAGCTTGTGCCTGCCGGTCGCAGAGCGCTAGCATCGGTCACCGCGATCGTGCCGTACTTGGTGTTCTGGAACACGTCCAGGTAATCGTAGGCCGTGCTGCCTGCCGGAACCGCGTAGCCATCGATGCGGATGGTGTAGGTGCCGGACGGGTTCGCAACCGTAACCAACTCTTCCGAGTCGCCGTCAGCCGACTGGCCAACCACCGCGCCTGCCGAGTTCAGCACGAACAGGTCGAGGTCGGCGTTAGCATC
>DASWTW010000183.1:0-15214 GCA_036401895.1 Herpetosiphonaceae bacterium
GCTGCCGTTGGTCTCAGCCGCCGAGCCGTCGAGCAGGAAGGCCAGCGTGCGCGAAGATGTCGACCAGTCCGGCTGATCGGGATTGACGCCGTGCCAGGTCAGATCGCGATAGCCGTCGCCGTCGCCGTCGGTCTCATCGAAGCGCACGTTGCGGCGCAGCGCTGGATGGGCCTTGCGGAAGGCGATCAGCTTGCGGAAATACTGGAACGTGCCGGCGTGCGTGGTTTTGTTGGTCCAGTTGAGCCAGCCACAGGTATTGTCGGCCATGTAGGCGTTGTTGTTGCCATTCTGCGTCTGGCGGAACTCGTCGCCGGCCACAAACATCGGCACGCCCTGATCGACCATCAGATGGGTAGCGAAGTTGCGGATCTGCCGCCGCCGCAGCGTCTCGTCGCCGCCGCTGTCCCAGCTATCGTTGTCGTTGCTGCCGCTGTTGGGATCGGCGCCCGTGGGATTGCACGCCCCGACGCCATTCTGCTTGGTGTTGTACGAGACCAGATCGTTGAGCGTAAAGCCGTCGTGCGCCGTGACAAAGTTGACGCTCTCGGGCGGCGCGCCGAAGCCGATCTCGTTGGATGTGATCGCGGTGCCGAGCTTGCCGACCTGATCCGCGTCGCTCTTGACGAAGCGGCGGGTCGTGTCGCGCATCTTGCCGTTCCACTCGTACCAGCCATCCGGGAACTGCCCGACGCCGTAGCCCTTGGTGTCCCAGGCCTCGGCGACCATCTTCACGCCACGCGTCTTGCCGAGCGCCGCGATGTCACGCAGCGTCTGGGCGTTGGTGTTGAAATCGCGACCGTCGTTGCCTTCGCGGCCAAGCTCGTAGGCCAGATCGAAGCGGAAGCCGTCGACGTGCATCTCGTCGGTCCAGAACTTCAGGCTATCGATGATCAGCCGCCGCGCCGCCGCCCGGCTGGCGTTAACATTGTTGCCAACGCCGGTCGATTCCCAGTAGAGCGCCTTGTTATCGTCAAGCGTGTAGTAGTTCTGATTGTCGATGCCGCGCAGGTTGAAGTACTTGACGCCGCCGTCGCTCTGCACGCCCAGCTCGGCCGTGTGATTGTAGACCACATCCAGCCAGACCTCGATCCCCTGCGCGTGCAGCGCTTTGACCATCTGCTTGAACGCCGCGACCTGCTGGCCCGACGTGTACGAGCAGGCGCTCATGTCGGCGCACAGGTACTCGCGGTTGGGCGCGAAGAACTGCGTGGTGATGTAGCCCCAGTAGCTCACACGATCGGCGGTCGCGCCCTGGCTGGCGAGCGGATCGTCGAACTGCGGGAACTCATGCACCGGCAGCAGCTCAACAGCCGTCACGCCCAGCTCTTTGAGATGCGCCGCTTTAGCCGCGAAGCCGCTGTAGGTGCCGCGCAGCGTGGTCGTCATGCTGGTATCGTTGCGGGTAAAGCCGCGCAGATGCACCTCGTAGATCACCGAGTCTTTCATCGGGATGTTGGGCTTGGCCTCGCCGGTCCAGTCGAAGGCCGGATCGACCACGATCGACTTCGGCGCGTGCGGCGCGCTGTCCACAAAGGCGTAGGTATCGTTGCCACCGAGATACGAGGAAGCGTAGTGCGTCTGGCCGCCGACGGTCACGCGGGCGACCTCGCCGCTGACTGCGCGGGCGTAAGGATCGGTCAGCAGCTTGTTGGGATTGAAGCGATTTCCCGCTGTGTCCACATGGGATTTGAATCCGGTATCGCTGGTCTTGGCCGTGCCTGGAACCCAGCCGGTCATGTACAGCCAGTTCGGCCCCCACAGCCGGTAGCCGTAGAACGTGCCCGCGCCGATGCTCGGCACCGTCACGCTCCACACATTGGTTGCGGCGTCTTTGGTGAGCAGATGCTTGCTGCTGGCCGTGGTGGCCGTCGCCGAGGAGAAGATCGACAGCTCGACGCGCGTGGCGTTCTGCGAGAACAGCGTGAACTTCACGCCGCCTGTGACAATATGTGCGCCCAGCGGCGGCAGCGGTGTACCCGTCGCGACCTGATTCCAAATGTTGTTGACACTGGTTGAGCCGGCGGCGGGCACGGTGTAGCTGCGGTTGGCGATGCTTTCCCAGGTGGTGCTGCTGCCCTGGCGCACAATAAACTTGTACTGGATCGTCTGGCCCGCGCTGGCGCTGAAGTCCACCCAGCCGCTCCAGGTATCGCTGTCGATCCAGGTCAGCTTGACGGCGCTGGCTGTGTTCCAGCTGCCCAGCTCGGGAGCACTGCCCGAGATATACACATCCTGGCCAAAGCTGGTCACGATCCCGTCAACCGTAAAGTCCACGCGCACCGCGCCTGCCGCCTGGATCGTGGCCTGCCGCTGCGGCGCCGCGATTGTGGCCCGAGACTCCGCCGCGTGCGTCACAACGTCGGGAACGCTCGCCAGCAATAATCCGATCAAAGCCAGCAGTGCAAGCCATCGACGCCGTCGTCCGTATGAGCGCATTATTGTCTCCTGAAATGAGAAGAACCTAGAACCCAGAACCTAGAACCTAACGAAAGAACAAAAAACAAAGAGCAAAGAACAAAGACGAGTAGAACCTAGAACCCAGAACCTGGACGAGAGCAAAGAACCAACAGCAAAGAACAAAAAGTCTCGCTTTTCCCCCTCGCCTGCGGCGGCGGGAGAGGGGGACGCAGGGGGTGAGGGCCTTCAGCCTCCAACTTTGTTGACTAGTCAACAATCTTGTTAAGATACTATACCCAGCAGCGTGGCTTGTCAAGAGGCTTGCGCTATGAGCTTGATCGGCTCGGGTAGGATAGCAGGCAGCACACACCCCTCGTATCGAATGAGGAGACACATATGGCCGATCTTGCGTCGATCGATCCGCTGAGCTGGCAGGAGCTGGAGCCGCACTACGCGGCGCTGCTGGCCGAGCCGCTCACCGCCGAAACCGCCGCCGGCTGGCTCCAGCGCTGGAGCGATCTGGAAGCACTCTTTGTCGAAGCGATCTCCGCCACGTTTCGCGCCAAGACTGAGCACACCGCCGACGCCGACGCCGAGCAGCGCTACCAGCACCTGATGACCGTAATCCAGCCCGAGATCGAGGCGACTAACCAGCAGCTCAAACAAAAACTGCTCAGCACGAATTATCTCGATGCGCAGCCTGAGTATCACGAGCTACTGCGGCTGCTGCGGAGCGAGGCTGAGCTATTTCACGAAGCCAATCTTCCGCTTCTGGCCGAGGAGCAGGCGCGATCCAGCGGCTACTACACCATCACCGGCGGGCAGACAGTGACGCTGGACGGCCAGGAGCTGACGATTCCTCAGGCCGAGCAGCGGCTGCTCGATCTCGACCGTGATCGCCGTGAGCAGGCGTGGCGCGCGATCGCCGAACGACGACGCCAGGATCATGCCGGGCTTAGCGCGTTGTTCCTCGAATTGATCGCGCTGCGCCGCCGCATCGCCGCGAACGCAGAATGCACAGATTATCGCGACTACAGCTGGCGGCGGCTCAAGCGCTTCGACTACACGCCGCAGGACAGCCAGGCGCTTCATGCGGCGATCGAGGCCGAGATCGTGCCGCTGGCAGCGCGCCTGGCCGAGCGGCGGCGCCGGCTGCTTGGCATAGCAACGATCCGACCGTGGGACACGCGCGTCGACTACGCAGGTCGCGCACCGCTGCGCCCGTTCACCACCGCCGCCGAGCTTGAGTCGGGCGTGGCCCGAATGCTGGCGCGGATCGATCCCGAGCTGGGCGCGCAGTTTGAGCGCATGAGAAACGGCTTTCTGGATCTGGGATCGCGCAAAGACAAGGCCGTGATGGGCTACCAGACCTTCTTTCCGCGCCTGGGAATGCCCTACATCTTCATGAACGCCGTTGGCACGCAGCTCGACATTCAAATCCTGCTGCACGAGGCCGGTCACGCCTTTCACGCGCTGGCAGCCAGCGCCGGCCAATCGCTGATCTGGTACATCGTGGACTCGCCGATCGAGTTTAGAGAGCTGGCCTCGCAAGCGATGGAATTGCTGGCAACGCCCTATTACAGACGCGAGCAAGGCGGCTTTTACTCCGCCGAGGACGCCCGCCGCGCGCTCCACGAGCAGCTCGATCTTGTCGTCGCAAGCCTGCGCAACATCAGCGCCAACGATGCGTTTCAGCACTGGGTCTACGCCGAGGCATCGCCACAGGTCACGCCGGATGAGCTGGACGCCAAATACCGCGAATTGCAGCAGCGCTTTTTTCCCGAAGAAGATTGGAGCGGCCTGGACCATGAGCGCGGCATGCGCTGGCAGATCGGCCCACACGCCATTACGCTGCCGTTCTACATGATCGAGTATGTGATCTCACGATTGGGCTCGCTGCAAGTCTGGCGGCATGCGCTGGCCGATCAGCAGGCCGCGCTACGCCAGTATCGCGCCGCACTCGCGCTGGGCGGCTCGCGTCCGCTGCCTGAGCTGTACCGTACCGTCGGCGCGCGCATGGCCTTCGATCGCACAACTATTGCCGAGCTGGCGCGTCTGATCGAGACACAGCTTGAGCTGGACGAGCCGACAGCCTGAACTCCACAGATCCCAACGGTGCTATAGTAGAGCGAGCTGTTGTATTTTCCAGCGGTGTTATGATGACATACAGCGGTGGTGCGGTTGATCGGCAATGGCTGATTTCGGGCCAGGGAGGAGTCATCATGGACTATACGGCTGCAAATCTGATCGTTCATCCGAGCGGCAGCGGCGACGATACGCTGGTCTCGGTCGATCCGGCCACGGCAGGCTGGGATCTGCTGCACTTCGAGGCGCGCAGCCTGGCCCGCGAGCAAAGCCTAGTCCGCGAAACCGGCGAGAATGAGCTGGCGCTGGTGGTGCTGAGCGGCGTCTGCTCCGTCACGTCGAGCAAAGGCGAGTGGGCACACATCGGGGGACGCGAGAACGTGTTTGCCGGACTGCCCCACGCGCTCTACCTGCCGCGCCGCACCGAATGGACGCTCGCCGCGCAAACGTCCTGCGAGATCGCGCTGGCCTGGTGCGCCATGGATCAGGATCGGCCGCCATGTCTGATCACGCCGGATCAGATCGAGACCGAAATTCGCGGCGGCGATAACGCGACCCGCCAGATCAACAGTATTATCCCGCCAGGCTTTCCCTGCCAGCGACTGGTCGTCGTCGAGGTCTACACGCCGAGCGGCAACTGGTCGAGCTATCCGCCGCACAAGCACGACGTGCATCGCGAGGATGTGGACGGCACGCTGCTTGAGGCCGATCTGGAAGAAGTTTATTTCTACAAGTTCTCGCAGCCAGCCGGGTATGCCTACCAGCGCGTCTACACCGACGATCGCTCGACCGACGCGCTGCTGCTGTGCCAGGAAAATGATCTGGTGCTGGTGCCGCACGGCTACCATCCGGTTGTGGCCGCGCCGGGAGCGCACGCCTACTATCTCAATGTGCTGGCGGGCTCGGCGCAGTCGCTCGCCAACAGCGACGATCCGGCATATGCCTGGATCAAAGACAGCTACACCGGACGCGATCCGCGCGTGCCGTTGTATCCGATCGAGCGCGAACTATCGCGATAAGATTCAAAGGGCGTGATACATCACGACCCTACAGAACTCAAATCTCGACATGTGAATTAGAATAATCTGGCAAACATCAAGATAATGTCTTCAATGTAATCGATTAGGTCAAGGAGCATCGACGGTGAGCGCGGCTTTGATCGAAATGCGCGGTATCTCCAAGTTTTTCGGCGCGGTCACGGCGCTGGATCGCGTGAGTCTGGTGCTGCATCCCGGCGAAGTGCTGGGCGTCGTCGGCGATAATGGCGCGGGCAAGTCGACCCTGATGAAGGTGCTGAGCGGCGTTCATCAGCACGACGCGGGCCAGATTCTGTGGCAGGGCCAGCCCGTGCGCTTCCACAATCCCGGCGACTCGCGGCGGCTCGGCATCGAGATGGTGTATCAGGATCTGGGACTGGCCGGCAACATGACGATCGCCGAGAACATCTTTCTGGGCCGCGAGCCGGTGCGGCACTATCTTGGCGGTCTCGTGCGGCTGATCGATCGGCCGGCAATGCTGCAACAAACCCAGGAGCATCTGGATCGGCTGCACATCACGGTCAAGCACATCGAGCAGCGCACCGAGCAGCTTTCGGGCGGCCAGCGACAGGCGGTCGCGATCGCGCGGGCGACAGCGTTCAACACACGCGTGGTGATCATGGACGAGCCGACGGCCGCGCTGGCGATCAAAGAGGTGCGCAAAGTCCTGGATCTGATCCGCTCGCTCAAAGAGCATAACGTCGCGGTGATCCTGATCAGCCACCGCATGGACGATATTTTCTACGTCTGCGATCGGGTGATGGCCCTGTACCACGGGCGCAACTTCGCGGAGTCGCCGATCGACGCGGTCCAGCCCGACGATGTGGTGAGCTGGATCATGGGCTTGCAGCCCGGCCAGCCGATGGAGCAGAGCAATGCAGCAGACGCAAGCTAACGCGGTGCGCGCGCAGCAGGCGCGACTGCAACTGTTGCAGATTCTGGATCGCTTCGGCATCGTGCTGGTGCTGCTGCTGATGATTCTGGGCCTGGCGATCCTGCGTCCTGCCGCGTTTCCGACCGCCGAGAATTTCGCCAACATCGGGCGGCAGGTGCCGTTTATCGCGCTGCTGGCGCTGGGCCAGTTCTTCGTCGTGCTCACGGCCGGCATCGATCTGTCGGTCGGCTCGGTGATGGCGCTGAGCATGGTCACGCTGGCGATCGGCGCCCAGGCAGAGCTGCCGACCGTCGTGCTGCTGCTGATACCGCTGCTGATCGGGCTGGGCGTCGGCGCGATCAATGGCCTGGGTCTGACCTGGCTGAGGCTGCCGCATCCGTTCATCATGACGCTGGGCACGCAGTATATCGCGCGCGGCGTGACCAATCTCGTCACGGGTGGCGTGCCGATCTCGGGCCTGCCGGCGCCCGTGCGCTGGTTCGGCGCCGGCAACATTCAGCTCTTCCGGCTTGGCGACAGCACAATCGTCGCGCCGGTGCCGATCGTGATCGTGTTCGCGCTGTATGCCCTGGCGGCGCTCTGGCTGCATCGCACGCGGACCGGACGGCACATCTACGCGGTCGGCGGCAATCCCCAGGCGGCGCTCTACGCCGGAATCAACGTGAATCGCGTGCTGACCGTGGTGTACTGCGCCTCGGGTCTGATGGCTGGGCTGGCGGGTCTGATCCTGGCCGGTCGCACAAACTCGGGCTATCCCAACGCTGGCCTCGGCGACGAGCTGTATGCGATTGCAGCGGTGATTATCGGCGGCGCGAGCTTCTTCGGCGGGCGCGGCGCGGTGCTGGGCGTGCTCTCAGGCGTGCTGATCATCGGCCTGCTGCGTAACGGCCTGAATCTGCTCAACATCAGCGTCTTCTGGCAGCAGGTGCTGATCGGCGTCGTGATCGTCGCGGCCGTCTACGGGGACGTGCTGCGGCAGCGGCTGGCGCGGCGATAACAAAGGAACAAAGGATCGAAAGAACAAAAGAACAAAGGGGCTTCGATGTGTTTTGTTCCTTTGTTCGCTTGTTCATTTGTTTACATTTTCTTCCCCAAGGAGGGACAACATGCACAGATGGCTACGATCGATGATGATTGGCGGCGCGCTGGTGGCGATGGTCGGCTGCGGCAGCCCGACGGAGACCGGCGGCACCAGCGGCGCGGCGACGACCGCAGTTAGCGGCGCGGCGGCGACAAGCGCAGCGGGCGGCGCAGGAGCCAAAATCTTGCTGAGCATGAAAGGGCCGGGCGGTGGTAATCCGTTCTGGGCCGCCGTCGAGCAGGGCGCGAAAGACGCAGCCGCCGCCAGCGGAGTCCAACTGACGGTGCTCGCGCCGCCCGCCGAGACCGACGTGCAAACACAGATCAGCCAGATCGAAGACCAGATCGCGGCGGGCGTGCAGGCGATCGTGGTCGCGCCGACCGACCAGCAGGCGCTCAACGCGACCTTCGACAGCGCCAAAGCTAAGAACATTCCCGTGCTCTTCGTGGACACCGACGCGCCCTGGGAAGGCAAGCTAACCTTTATCGGCACTGACAACCGTGCGGGCGGCAAGCTGGCGGGCGAGCATATCTGCGGGCAGCTCAAAGGCTCCAAGAAAGTCGCGCTGATCACCGGCGTGATGAGCCAGCAGACGCACATCGATCGCATCGGCGGGGCCAAAGAAGCGCTCGAAGCGTGTGGCGCGACAGTCGTGGCCGAGCTGCCGGCGGACTCGGATCGCGCCAAAGGCCAGCAGGTCATGGAAGACATTCTGACCGGCAACGGAGATCTTGAGGCCGTCTTCGCCTCCAACGACCTGATGGCGCTCGGCGCTGCTGAGGCGGCCAAAGCGGGCGGCAAGCTGGCCAATATCATCATCGTGGGCTTCGACGCCAATCCCGACGCCGCGAAAAGCATCCAGGCCGGCGAGATGAACGCCTCGATCGCGCAAAGCCCGAGCAACATGGGCAAGTTCGGCGTCGAGAATGCGCTCAAAGCGATCAACGGCCAGACTATCGAGGCAAGGATCGACACCGGCACCGTGGTTGTAACCAAAGACAACGCGGCGGACTACGCGAAGTAGGTTCAAGGCCCTCACCCCGGTGCTACCGCACCCGCCCCTCTCCCATTGCCATAGGAGAGGGGCAACCAGCAGAAGCTCGTGCAGATGCTCAGCGACATCACGCGCCGGGGTGAGGGTCAGGACCCACCGCGACGGATTACGCGAAGTGAGTTCAGCACTAACCCGACTAATCCCCTCTCCTATGGCAATGGGAGAGGGGAAGCCCGAAGGGCAGGGGTGAGGGCCTATCCAAATGAGGGCCAGGATCTATGTCAAGCAGTCGCCACACCTACGATATTCTGGCGATCGGCCGCAGCTCGATCGATCTGTACGCCCATGAGATCGGCGCGGCGATCGCCGATGTGCGCAGCTTCGACGCGTATGTAGGCGGCTGCCCGACGAACGTCAGCGTCGGGACGCGGCGGCTGGGGCTGCGCGCGGCGCTGCTGACAGCGGTTGGCGATGATCAGGTCGGCGAGTTCGTGCTGGCATTTTTGGAGCGTGAGCAGGTCGCGACACAGTTTATCCCGCGCAAGCCCGGCCATCGCACCAGCGCAGTCGTGCTGACGATCCAGCCGCCGGATCGCTTTCCGCTGACGTTCTACCGCGACAACTGCGCCGACATCGAGCTGACGATCGACGACGTGCAGGCCGCGCCGATCGCCGACAGTCGCGCTGTGTTTCTCAGCGGCACCGGCGTGAGCCGCGAGCCGAGCCGCAGCGCGACGTTCTTCGCCGCCGAAGGAGCGCGTGAGGCCGGGGCAACCGTGGTGGTCGATCTTGACTACCGGCCGGATCAGTGGCACGACGCCCGCGCCTTTGGCCCGACGCTGCGGGCGCTGCTGCGGCTGGCGCATCTGGCGATCGGCACCGAGGAAGAGGTGCGCGCCGCCGGCAGCAGCGACGACCTCGATCCGGCGATCGCGCGGCTGCTCGCGACCGGCATCCAGGCGCTGATCGTCAAGCGCGGCGATCGCGGCTGCACGATCTACCGGACCGACGGCCAGCCCGCCGACGTCGCGCCGTTTCCGATCGAGGTGCTCAACGTGCTCGGCGCGGGCGATGCCTTTGCCAGCGGTTTTCTCTACGGCTACCTTCAGGGCTGGCCGCTGGAGCGCGCGGCGCGCATGGGCAACGCGACCGGCGCGATCGTCGTGACGCGCCACGGCTGCGCCAACTTCATGCCGACGCTTCCCGAGGTCGAGGAGTTTGTGGCGGAGCGCGGCGGCTGGTAGCGCGAAGAGCGTTTGGAGACGGAGAGAGTTATGTCAAACACAAGGCGCTTGACCACCGCTCAGGCGATCGTGACGTTTTTGCAGCGGCAGCACACCGCGCGCGATGGCCGGGAGCAGCCCTTTTTCGCGGGCATGTTCGGCATCTTCGGTCACGGCAACGTCGCCGGGATCGGCCAGGCACTGCACCAGGCCGGCGATGACTTTCGCTACTACCAGACGCGCAACGAGCAGGCGATGGTCCACACCGCCGCCGCCTTCGCCAAGATGCACAACCGGCTGCGTACCTTTGCCTGCACGACCTCGATCGGGCCGGGCGCGACCAACATGCTCACCGGCGCAGCGGGCGCGACGATCAACCGGCTGCCGGTGCTGCTGCTGCCGGGCGACATCTTCGGCTCACGCAAGCCCGCGCCGGTCTTACAGCAGCTTGAGTCCGCGCAGTCGCAAGATATTTCGGTCAACGATTGTTTCAAGCCGGTGTCGCGCTACTGGGATCGGATCTACCGTCCCGAGCAGATCATCACCGCGCTGCCCGAGGCCATGCGCGTCCTGACCTCGCCGGCTGAGACCGGAGCCGTCACGCTGGCGCTGCCGCAAGATGTTCAGGCCGAAGCCTTCGACTATCCGCTGGCGCTCTTCGAAAAGCGCGTCTGGCAGATTCCGCGTCCACGCGCCGACATCGAGCTGCTGCGTCAGGCTGCCGAGCTGATTCGTTCCAGCACCCAGCCGCTGCTGATCGCCGGTGGTGGCGTACACTACAGCGAGGCGACCGACGCACTCCTGCGCTTCGTGGCCGCAACCGGCATCGCGGTAGGCGAGACGCAGGCCGGCAAAGGCGCGCTGCCCTACGACCATCCGCAGGCTCTGGGCGCGATCGGCGTGACGGGAACGCCCGGAGCTAACCTGCTCGCCCGTGACGCCGACCTGGTGATCGTGGTGGGATCGCGGCTGGCCGACTTCACGACCGCCTCTAAGACCGCGTTCCAGCATCCTCACGTGCGCTTCATCGGCATCAACGTGGCCGAGTTGGACGCCTACAAACATGCCGCGCTGCCGCTGCTCGGCGATGCACGCGTGACGCTGGACGAGCTGACGGAGCTGCTGCGGGGCTACAGCGTCGGCGCGGAATATCGCCAGCGCGTGGACACGTTTCGCGAGCAGTGGGATCAGGAGGTCGATCGCATCTATCATCTGGGTCATGGCCCGCTGATCAGCCAGGGCGAAGTTATCGGCGCGGTCAACGAGTTTTCACGGCCGCAGGATGTCGTGATCTGCGCTGCCGGCAGCCTGCCCGGCGATCTGCACAAGCTGTGGCGCACCCGCGATCCCAAGGGCTATCACCTTGAGTACGGCTACTCCTGCATGGGCTACGAGATCGCGGGCGGGCTGGGCATCAAAATGGCCGCTCCCGAGCGCGAGGTGTATGTGATGGTCGGCGATGGCTCGTACCTGATGCTGGCTCAGGAGATCGTCACGTCGATCCAGGAGCGCATCAAGCTGGCGATCGTGCTGCTCGACAATCACGGCTTCAGCAGCATCGGCGGATTGTCGGAGTCGCTGGGCAGCGCGGGCTTCGGCACCGAGTACCGCTACCGCGATCCGGCCACGCAGCAGCTCAGCGGCGATGTGCTGCCCGTGGATCTTGCCGGCAACGCCGCCAGCCTGGGAGCGCACATCTGCCGCGCCGACGACGTCGCCAGCCTCCACGCGGCGCTGGCCGAGGCCCGCAGCTGCGATCGCACCACCGTGATCGTGATTCCGGTCGATCGTGAGCAGCGCGTGGGCGGCTACGAATCCTGGTGGGACGTGCCAATCGCCGAGGTTTCCGAGCAGGCGACAGTCCAGGAGGCGCGCGCAGCCTACGAGGAGTCGCGGCAGCGGGAGCGCTATTTTTTGTAGGGCGTGGGCAGGCCCTCACCCCCTAGCCCCCTCTCCCGTTGCGACAGGCGAGGGGGAATAAAGGTACTTTGTTCTTTGTTCCGTTGTTCTTTCGTTTGGTTCTAGGTTCTTGGTTCTAGGTTCTAGGTTCTTTCTCAACGAGGCAGCAATGGATAACGAGCTTCTCAACTATATCGGCGGCACGTGGCAGCGCGCCCAGACCACGGAGTTTCTCGACGTGCGCAATCCCGCGACGGCCGAGACGATCGTGCGTGTGCCGCTCTCGGGCCGCGACGAGGTAGACGCTGCCGTGCAGGCCGCGCAGCATGCGTTTGTCGAGTGGCGTCGCACGCCGCCGACCGAGCGGATTCAGTATCTCTTCAAGCTCAAGCAGCTGCTGGAAGACCACTTCGACGAGATCGCGCAGCTGACGACGCAGGAGTGCGGCAAGACGCTGGCCGAGTCGCAGGGCGAGCTGCGGCGCGGCATCGAGAACGTCGAGGTCGCGACCGGCATTCCGTCGCTGATGATGGGCAGCAATGTTGAGGACATCGCCGGTGGCATCGACGAGCTGATGATCCGCCAGCCGGTGGGCGTCGTCGGCATTATCACGCCCTTCAATTTTCCGGGCATGATCCCGCTGTGGTTCCTGCCCTACGCGATCGCCTGCGGCAACACCGTGGTGCTCAAGCCGTCCGAGAAAACGCCTGTGACGATGCGCCGGATCTTCGAGCTGATCGAGACGATCGGGCTGCCGCCGGGCGTCGTCAATCTGGTCAACGGCGCCAAAGACGCGGTCGACGCGATCCTGGATCATCCTGCGATCCGCGCGATCTCGTTTGTGGGCTCGTCGCCGGTGGCCAGGTACGTGTACAGCCGCGCCACGGCCAATGGCAAGCGGGCGCAGTGCCAGGGCGGCGCGAAAAATCCGATCGTGGTGCTGCCCGACGCCGACATGGAGATGACCACCCGCATCGCCGCCGACTCGGCCTTTGGCTGCGCGGGCCAGCGCTGTCTGGCGGCCTCAGTCGCGATCACGGTTGGCGAGGCGCGCCAAAGCTTCGCCCAGCAGATCGCCGACGCAGCCACGTCGCGCACCGTTGGCTACGGATTAGATTCCGGCGTCGAGATGGGGCCGGTGATCTCGTCGGCCAGCAAAGAGCGCATCGAGCAGCTGATCGACAGCGGCCTGCGCGAGGGCGCGGAAATGCTGGTCGATGGACGCGGCGCGACGATCACGGGCTACGAGCGCGGCAACTTCCTGCGCCCGACGATTCTGAGCGGCGTCGATCCACGCAGCGAGCTGGCGCGCACCGAGATCTTCGGCCCGGTGCTGAGCCTTTTCCACGTCGCCACGATCGACGAGGCGATCGAGCTGGTCAACGCCAGCGCCTACGGCAACATGGCCTGTCTCTTCACCGGCAGCGGCGCGGCGGCGCGCAAATTCCGCTACGAAGCCCAGGTCGGCAACATCGGCATCAACGTGGGAGTCGCCGCGCCGATGGCATTTTTCCCGTTCTCGGGCTGGAAAGAAAGCTTCTTCGGCGATCTCCACGCTCAAGGCCGCGACGCGATCGACTTCTACACCGAGAAAAAGATCGTCGTCGAGCGCTGGCCGCGCGAATGGTCACGCAAGTTTTAAAGGAAATCCTTTATGATGCGCATCGCAAACGCGCCGTGCTCCTGGGGCGCGCTGGAGTTCGATCTTGACACGCCCGCGCCGGACTACGTGCAGGTGCTGGACGAGATCGCAGCCACGGGCTACGCCGGCACCGAGCTAGGCGACTGGGGCTTTATGCCGACCGATCCCGCGCAGTTACGCGCAGAGCTGGCTGCGCGAAAGCTCACATTGCTAGGAGCATTCGTGCCGGTCGCGCTGGCGAATCCCGATGCCCACGCCGAGGGCGCTGCGGTAGCTGTACGCACTGCCAGACTGCTGGCCGATGTCGGCGGTGAATCGGCGGTGCTGGTGCTGGCCGACGAGAACGGCAGCGTGCCGGAGCGCACGCAGAACGCCGGACGTATCCAGCCTGAGCATGGCCTCGGCGACGAGCAATGGACGATCTTTGCCCGTGGAGCCGAGCAGATCGCGCGGACGGTGCGTGAGGCCACCGGGCTGCGGACGGTCTTTCACCACCACTGCGCGGGCTACGTCGAAACGCCGGCCGAGATCGCGGCGCTGATGCAGCGCACCGACCCCAAGCTGCTGGGTCTGTGCCTCGACACCGGCCATCTGGTCTACGGCGGCGGCGATCCGCTGGCCGCGCTGGAGCGCTACGCCGATCGCATCTGGCATGTGCATTTCAAAGATTGCGATCCGCAGCTTGCGGCGCAGGCACGGCGTGAGGGCTGGGATTATTTCGAGGCCGTGCGGCGTGGGATCTTCTCCGAGCTAGGCCGTGGCAGCGTGGACTTTGCCGCTGTCGGCACGGCGCTGCGCAAGATCGGCTACGACGGCTGGATCGTCGTCGAGCAGGACGTGCTGCCGGGCATGGGCACGCCCCACGCCAGCGCCCAGCGCAACCGTGACTATCTACGATCGATTGGACTGTGAACCATGAACGATCAAACTATGCTGGCGGCGGTTTTTGCCCGTGAAGGCGTGCTGGAGCTTCAGCAGCGGCCGATTCCGCGCATCGTGCAGCCCGACGACATACTGATCGAAGTCGAAGGCTGCGGCATCTGCGGCACCGATCTGCATATCCTGGAATCGCCGCCGGCACATCCGGGCACGCCCGGCAGCATCATGGGCCACGAGTACATTGGGCGAGTGGTCGAGGTCGGGCCGGGCGTGCAGTTTCGCAAGCCAGGCGATCGCGTGGCGCTGGCTCCCAATCTCAACTGTGGCCTGTGCCGCTTTTGTCGTATCGGACGGCCCAACCACTGCGAAAACTTCTCTACGCTCGGGATTTTCCGCGACGGCGGCCTGGCGCGATACAGCGTAGTACCCGAGCGGGCCAGCTATCCGATCGGCGACGATGTGCCGTTCGAGGATGCTGTCTGGACCGAGGTACTGTCGTGCGTGGTTAATAGCGTCGACAACGTCAAAGCGCTGCCGGGCGAGACAGCGGTGGTGATCGGCGGCGGGCCTGTGGGCGCGCTCCATGCGCTGCTGTTTCTGGCCAGCGGCGCGCGGGTGATCGTCGCGGATGTTTCGCAGCCACGGCTGGATCTGCTGCGCAGCGTTGGCGTGCAGCGCACCGTCAACGTTCGCGAGGAAGCGCTGGCCGACGTAGTGCGCACCGAGACCGGCTTTGGTGCCGAGATCATCGTGGACGCGGTGGGAACGCAGCTCGGAGCCAGCATCGATCTGGCGCGTATGGGCGGTCGCGTCTCGCTCTTTGGCATGAACAGCCAGGCACTGCCGCCAGTGCGCCAGAACACGATCACCCGCAACGAGCTGACGATCTACGGCTCGTACGTCGGCATCAACACCTTTCCCCGCGCAATCGCAATCCTTGAGCAAGGTGTGATCAAACCCTCGGCGCTGATCTCGCGGATCATGCCGCTCGGCGAGATCCAGCAGGCGATCGCGGCGCTGCGTGACGGCGCGCTGATGAAGGTTGTGATCCGCCACGATCTGTAGGATCGCAAAGTACCTAC
>DASWTW010000184.1:0-4359 GCA_036401895.1 Herpetosiphonaceae bacterium
ATGATGTGGGGCGGCGATTTCGCGGATCGCTATAGCCGCATGGTCTGCCTGTTGCAGAAGTGGTCCCGGCAGGAGTTCTATGCGCAGGTTGCGGAAGAGGTCGGCGAGACGGTCGACGATCCCTGGGTCGACGCCTCGGTACACAGCTTTTTTGGCGCGCTGAAGCGGGTGCTGGGCGATGAGGCGGACCGGGCCGTGACCAATCTTGGTGAGATGCAAGACGTCTGGGATCAGGCCTGATCCTGAGATCAAGACGGCGCAGGAGGACAAGACCATGAGTGAAGGACGACCTTTGCACGGCGAGGGCCTGGACAATCTGGGAGATTACGTGAACGAGCGTATGACGTACGCCTCGGACAGCGACGAGTACGCGGAGGCCAATCGCACGCTTGAGCAGGAGCTGGCCGATCTGCAAGCGCTGCATGCCGAGCGTGGGCAGCCCCATGCGCGGCCGGACATCGACGCGCTGATCGACGAGGCGCAGCTGCGCGTCGATCGTATGAACCTGCGTCAGGGCGCGGAGCGAGCCGTCGGCAGCGGCAGCCAGGTCGATTTCGATCAGCTGCCGCCGCAGGACGAGGCGCGCCAAAATGTGACCAATCGGCTGGACGAGAACGCGCGCTAGCGTTCGTTGCAACACAATCGATCCGTATTTGTGCAGGGGCGTATGACAATACGCCTCTGCGGCGTGTTGGAAAGCTATTGCAGGTGGCCGGTATCGGTGAGTGTGCGGCGCAGCGCAGCATCGCTGAAGACTACGCCCAGGCCGGAGGCGACCGAGGTGAAGATGCCTTCGCCGTCGTCGAAGAGGCTGGTGCTGCCAAAGGTTTCTTCCAGCAGGCGGACAAAGCGCGGCACTCGTGACGAGCCGCCCGTGCGCAGCACCACGTCGATCTCGCGCGGATCGAGCTGCGCCGCCTTGAGCGCGCGCTTGAGGCAGGCATCTACGGCGCGCACATCCGGCCCGATCAGTCGCTCGAAGTCCCAGCGCTCCAGCGTTTCCTCGAAGTTGATCTCTCCGGCATGCATGCCCAGCAGTGTGTCCTCGTACTCCGAAAGATCGCGTTTCGCGCTCTCGACCATCTCATACAGCGGCAGGCCATAGTTTTCGCGCACCAGCGCTCGCAGCGCCCGTAGCTGCTGCGGCCGGTCGCCCGTACGAATCGCCTCGTCGATGATGTCAAGCGTTTTAGGATTATGCATCTCGACGATGCTCTGCCAGCCCTCAAGATGATCCAGTAAAAACGCGGGCAGCGGCAGCCGACGCGGACCAAGCAAGGCTCCTGCGCCAAAGTGCGGGTGGAGCTTGCCCATCACAATCCGCTGATCGAGCAGATCGCCGCCGACGGGCACGCCGTCTGTCGACAGGATGTGCCGCCGTCCATCGGGCTCGACGCGCATAATCGTTACGTCGAGCGTACCGCCGCCGAAGTCAAAGACCAGCACATGCTGCGTGCGATCGCTGCGCCGCTTGTAGGTGAGCGCCGCCGCCGTAGGCTCGGCCAGAAACTGAATGTTGGGCAGCCCGGCTAGCTCGGCGGCGGCACGCATGCGCTTGATCGCGATCTGGTCGCGGCTGGCCTCAGTCGAGTAGTGAACCGGACGGCCGATCACAATCTCGCTGACGTCCTCGCCGGTGAGCTCGCGCACCCGCTGGGCGATCCGCTGCAACATCAGCGCGATCAGCTCCTCGACCGACCAGCTCGCGCCGAAGACGTTGGTGCGGGTGTAGCTCGGGTCGGAGAGCGCCAGCTTGATCGAGAGAAACAGGCGGCCCGGCTCGTTGGCGTCGATGTTCACGAAGATGCCCTGGCGAATGGTGCCGATCTCGGCGAAGGTCATCTCGATCTCGCCGAGGTAGGTCCGATCGTAGACGATCTCGCGGCCGACGTTGCCCTCGGTGTAGCGATTGATCGCCGCGCGGCCCAGCGACACGTCGCCCTCGCGGCTGATAAAGAGCGCTGTTCGCAGCACGTTGGGATTGGCGTTGGCCGGATCGAGATCCAGCAGCCGCACGCGCTGCCCATCGTAGATCGTCGCGCTGGTGTTGGTCGTTCCCCAATCTAACCCGACACGCATGTGAAACCTCCATACAAAGCGTGAACTACCATTTGCACGACAGCACAAAATGACCAGTGTCAGGGCGACACCGGTCTTCGACGTTTTGGAAGGTTCATCATAAGCAGTGTGTGCCGCGATGTCAACCCCGACTTTGGGACTAATTCAAGAACAAACAACGGAGAACAAGAGAGCGTCGAGAACCAAAAACTGAGAGCCGAGAACTGGAAAAGAACAAGGGAACATAAATCCTTTTTGTTCATTTGTTCCGTTCGTTTGTTCTCGCTTAACTTGTCAGTCTCCGGCTCGTCTGGTATGCTCTCAGCGCCGCGTATGGCGCGGCTATGCTCCAGGCAAGATGTTATGCAGGATCTGTTAAATACTCCAGGCGTCGCGCCGCCGCTCCAGCGCTGGCCGTTCAGCGTCACAATCGCCATGCCGGCGTTCAACGAGGGCCACGCCATCGCCGAGGTGATCGCCGCAGTCCAGGCGGAGGTGCCCGATGCCGAGGTGCTGGTGGTCGACGATGCGTCGAGCGATGAGACGGCACAGGCCGCCGAGGCCGCAGGCGCGCGCGTTGTTCGGCACCCGTACAACAAAGGCAACGGCGCGGCGATCAAAACCGCGATTCGCAATACCCGCACCGATGTGCTTCTGATCATCGACGCGGATGGACAGCATAATCCCGCCGATATTTCGCGTCTATTGCAGTACATGGATCGCTACGAGATGGCGGTCAGTGTACGATCGGCGGAGTCGCATGCCTCGCGGGCGCGCGGCATCGGCAACCGGCTGCTGGCGCGCTTCGCCTCCTACGTGGCAGGGATGGAATTCGCGGATCTGACCTCGGGCTTTCGCGCGATGCGCACCGATGTGATTCGCGAGTTTGTGCATCTGCTGCCCAACCGCTACTCTTGGCCGACGACCAGCCTGCTTTGCTTTGCCAAGGCCGGCTACTCGATCAAGTTCGTGCCGATCGAGGCGCGCAAACGCTCGGGCGGCCAGAGCCAGCAAAAGCTCGTGCGTAACGGCTTCAAGTTCCTGACGATCATTCTGCGGATCGTGATGCTCTTCAGCCCGCTGCGGGTTTTCTTTCCGGTCAGCATGATCATGCTGACGCTGAGCCTGCTGGCCTACCTGGCAAGCGTCTTCGTCGGCGGGCGCTGGCTGCATATTCCGGGCGCGACCCAGGCGCTTTTCACTGGCGCGATCGTCGTGTTTATGTTTGGCCTGCTGGCCGAGCAGATCGTCGCGCTGGGGCTGATAGGACGGCGAGAACGATGAACAAGCTGCGTCCGCTGCTGCGTCTGGGCCTGCGACTGCTTGGTCCTGCGCTGCTGCTCTACTTTTTGCTGACGGTCGATCTCCGCGCGGTCTGGACGACGATCCTGGCGACCGATCCCTGGCTGTTTCTGCTCTCGGTAGTGCTGGTTGTGCCGTTTCTGATTTTGAAAGCGGTGCGCTGGCAGCTGATCCTGCGCGCCTGGCAGATCGTGCTGCCGCTGCGCGAGGCGACCGCGCTCTACTGCATCGGGATTTTTCTAGGAGTGGTTACGCCCGGCCAGGCAGGCGACGCGGTGAAAGCCTGGTATCTGCGCAAGCGCGGCTATCCGCTGAGCACCGGCCTGGCCAGTGTGGTGGTGGATCGGCTGTTCGATGTGGGCATCTCGGCGCTGCTGGCGGCGACTGGCCTGTACTTTTTCTGGGATATTCTGCCGGGCGGTAAGGCGCTCAACGTGGCGGTGGTGGTCGGATTACTGGCGGCGGTCGTGGCGGGACTGGTTTTTGCCAGCAACCAGCGGCTGCGATTGTTTGTGCTGCAAACCGTGCTGCCGCGTGTTACGCCCAAAGTGCTGCGCGAGCGCATGGGCAGCGATAGCCTGGAGCGCCTGCATCTCACGCCGCGCCAGCTGATGATTATTACGCTGGTCTCGCTGGCGGGCCTGTCCTGGACCTATATTCGGATCTATATTTTGTTCCTGGCGCTGGATACGCCGATCCCGATCGGGCCGTTCATCGCGCTGGTGGCGATCCTTTCGATCGTCGGCGCGGCCTCTCCCGGCGGCGTCGGCACCCGCGACCTGACGATGGTGCTGGTGCTGAGCGCGGTGCTCAATATCGGGCCGGAGCAGGCGACCGTGCGCGCACTCTCACTTTCGACGCTGCTGCTGCTGCTCAATATCGAGAACGTGCTGATCGGCTTTTTGTACTCGCTGCGCTACCCGCTGGCCGAGGCTCGGCAGGAAGCGCTGGCCGAGCCTCAGTCGTAGCCGTCGCGGCAATGGTTTAGTAGTCGTCGTC
>DASWTW010000185.1:0-27317 GCA_036401895.1 Herpetosiphonaceae bacterium
GGAGCAAGGGCAGTATGCCGAGGCGCGATGCTACGTAGAGCGCGCGCTAGAGATCCAGGAGCGGGTGTTGGGCGCTGACCATCCCGACACGGCGCAGAGCCTCCAGACTCTTGGTGCGGTGCTGGTGGAGCAAGAGGAGTATGCCGAGGCGCGGCGCACGCTGGAGCGGGCGCTAGAGATCCAGGAGCGAGTGCTGGGCGCTGACCATCCCGACACGGCACGGTGTCAGATCGGCCTGGGCCTGGTGCTGCAAACACAAGGTACCGCTTCGGAGGCGCACAGTTATTTTGCGCGTGCCGTCGCCATCTTAGAACGGCGGCTCGGTCCCTATCATCCGCAGACCCAGGCTGCACGTGTGATACTCACCGCCGGCGTGCTGTCCGACCCACCCCTGATCCTGAAGCATGAATCGCTTGCTTACACGGATCTCTTTGATCACAGGAGTGACACGCAACCCGCTCAGGATGAGCGGGCCATACGTGCCGATGCGGGAATTACCGTGTTAGAGGATCGGGCGCGTTAGGCCGTGAAGCAGCGGTTGGTCCACGGCCTCAAACAGCTCGGGCATCATGTGGTACGGCCTGCCGCACAACATCGCCCAAACACCTTTTCACAAGCTCGGTTTGTAAGGGCACAGGGTGGTCTCGATAGTAGGGCACGGGGCGAAAACGCCGACCTTCATGTGTTGCGCGGGAGGTAGCTCAATTGTCCCTGCCGGATGCTCGGGAAACATCATGCGCTGCTCGTCACTCAAGCTTAGCCAAAACTCCTCGTCCTTCCATGCCCGGATGATGTCAAGGTGAGTCATGACGGTCCTCCTGATGTCGGTAGATGGTGGGATACGGCACGTTCGGTAGTTGGCTGAACACAGGTCTATCGCAATCCGAGTTGCGGCGTGCTTGGACGATGGATAGAGGTTCCATCGAACGAGCTTAGCGCCTGATTCCATACCACGATGACACCGTGGGGGCGGTATGCCGCGAAGGAGAACAGGTGATGCACATTATATCGTATCTTGCAGGGCACGGCATCAATGAAATGAGGATGATCAGGGTCATTTAGCGCAGAAGTAACCACCGTGAGCACTACAACTACCGAAATAATGACGATGAGTGCGGAGACGCAGATGTATAAGCGCGAGGAAGTGCGCTATATCGTTCATTTGCCGCTGCTTCAGCGGTGATTTGAGCAGCGATCACATAAGATTAGCATGTGACGACTTCATTCAAGTTGCGGTTAGAATCAGAGGAGGTAGCAACCGTTACCTCCTCTCTGCGATTCTATAAAGTCCGCGCCCATCACTTTGATGATGTGCGGGATCTGGTGGGGCGGCTGAGTCTCGGTCTCGCCTGGCTCGCCGACAAGCTAGCGGTTGGTGGTGGCGTGTTGCCCGCAGGTGGTCACGTCTTCACGTACCCATCGCCGCCGCCCGCTATACTTCACCCCATCAAGCAAGAAGCTCACACACGTTATGGAGGATACTATGAACGCGTTACGACTCTTCCCGAAACTGGTCATCGTGATTGGCATTGCCTTTGCACTGGCCGGTATGGTCACGACAGGTGGCGGCATCTATATCCGAAGCTTTGTTGGCCAGCAGTTAGCGGCCCAGCAAATTACCACGCCCGACGATGCGTCGATTCCCAATGCTCCCGTGACCGGCATCGCTACTGCGCTCAGCATGGCGGACATCATTCAACATCATGCGGCCGACAGCTCCAACGGCTTAACCTATGCCCAGATGGGACGGTTTGCGGTCGAGAGCGGCGATCCTGCCGGCACGAATAGCGCGGACGCGGCGTTGAAAGACGCGAACGGCAAGCCGGTGTCCAACCAGGCCCGCAACACCCAGCTGACCGCCGCTAGCCTGGTGACCTCCCTGAGCTTGTCCGCTATGGCGATTGGTGCAGCCTACGGCGCGATCGCGCTGGGTATTGGCTTCACCGTGCTGGGAATCGTGGTCGCCGGTCTCGGCTACGCGCTCCTGGGCCTGATCACTCCCGCCGTCGCCCAGCGGTTTGGCGTCCAGATGGTCACCACATAATCTGAAGCATATGGGCTGCGGCGCATGCGTTGAACGCCTCGGGCATGCGCCGTAGGCAAACTGATACCAGCGCGTTCACTGGTACATCCTCCAACCGCCTGAGTGGTACGCACCGCTCAGGCGGCGTTCTATCTCCAGCCTCATGCATCCAGAGCAGCGTGTCTCAAAACCTCTATGATCGTGGGCGCATGCGCTGGTGAGACATGGAATGTGACCGAGAGCCACAGAAGTCACAGAAGGTGTACGTTCTGCGACGTGTTTTTCAACACGCAGTGCGCTCTTCGGTATATTGTCTGAAGCCCCACTGTCCGCTTCACGCGCTGGTCGGCGCAGCTTATTTCACGCGCGTATAGGTTAATTCGAGATCCGGTTCCCACGAAGAACCGTCTTTTGACAACGCTCCCTTACCGATGATCGTATTGCCGCCATCCATAATCGTGCAAGTAAATCGTTGTGAGAAGCCAGGCGCGTCTCGCCACCAGGTGAACAGATTATTGTCCAGGGTGGCGGAATATCTTCTTGAAACACCTCGCTCGTCGAAATAAAGCATGAAGTACTCGTCAGAGTCGTCATCGCTGCCAAAAATGGCAATGCCTGTAGGAACACCAGGTTCATCGATCTCCGAACGCATGATGAGAAAGGCTCCTCCTTCCAACCATGCGAACGAGGTACGACCGTGGAGGGTGGTGTCGGGAATGAGCGGGTGACTCCCGACTGTATCCCATTCGCCAATCAAAACACTCAGGGGTTTGAGCGCAGGATTAGGAATGGAGGCTTCTCGGTTTGTACTCATGATCGTACTGCTCCTTGTAGCTGTGTCTCCCACGAGGCTGTATACCACCAATGGCGACACTGGTGCAAGATTGCCGGTTCAAGCTGCCAGAGAATCAGCAGGCTCTGTGGCATACGACCAACGGACGCTCCCAACCAGGGTATGCGGGCACCGCCAGCCTGGCTGCTCTGGGAGTCGCACGCGTGCCGACGCAAGGTGACCACCAGCACTCAGATCCGCTATGGGCAGCTGATCCCCTGCCCGCGATAGGCGTTCGTGACGAAGGTGGCGTTCATCGCGGCATCCAGGCTCACGGGGGCTTTCAAGATCTTCAGGTCCACCAGCATCGTTTGCTCGGCCTCCCAGGCGGCGCGATCGTTCCAGCCCAGGCAGGTTGCGCCCGCGCCATAGCGCAGCAGTTTGATCGTTTCCTGCGCCTCGAAGGTGAGCTGGTCAACGGTCAGCTCCGGGTTATATGCCGCCAGGATCGTGACCGTTTCCTCGGCATGCGCGACGGCATAGTCCCAGCCCTTGAGCGTCGCGTCGATAAACGCCTGGGTCGTGTTGGGGTGCTCGGCGAGGAACGCCTCGGTCGTAAACAGCCCGTCGCCGATCGTCGTCACCCCGAAGTCGCGGGCGACCAGCACCCGCACATCCGCGCCCTGCTTGCGGGCGACATGCGGCTGGTCGGTGACATAGATCGGCCACACATCGATGCGCCGACTCAGGAACGGCTCGATATTGAACTCAAAGGGAACCTCCGTGATCCCCGTGCGATCGACGTCCGTGGTCGCCAGCATGCCCAGGTACTCGGTCTGCAACCCGCCCGGCGACACGGCCACCTGCTTGCCGACGAAGTCGCGCGGGCTGTGGATGCCGGAGTCGCTGTGGACCATGAAGCCGCCGGCACTGGCCTGGAACAAGGTGGCCACCGAGACAATCGGGATGCCGCGTTCGCGCGCCAGGAGCACCGTGTCGGGTGTTTCCACGCCGAAGTCGTCGCTGCCACTGGCGACTAGCTGCACTGGCGTAATCTCCGGGCCGCCCGGATTGAGCGTGACATCGAGGCCGACCTCGTCGTAGAAGCCCTTGACCTTGGCCACAATATAGCCGGCAAACTGATACTGCGGCACCCACAGGAGCCGCACCGAGATGCTCGTGGTTTCGAGGGATCGACCTGTGGTGGCGGCTGGTGAAGGCGGCGGGGTGCCACCACAGGCAGCGAGGATCGCTGCGGCCAGCAGCAGGCCCAGCAGTGGGATCGCGGCTCTGTATCGCATGATGGCTCCTTTCGTGTGGCGTCGCGTATCAGGACGCCACGGACTTCTGTGCAACGATCATGATCGATTGCGGCACCTCCAGAAAGTGCGGGGCAATGGCATGTTTCACGATGAACGCGTCAGGATAGCGCAGCTCTTCGAACGCGAGCAGCGTCAGCCCGGCAGCCAGCGTCGTCTGGAGGTAGGTCGTGAGCGTATAGTGATAATCAAAAAAGCCGCCGTCGACCTCTGCGCCATCCGGGCGTTTTAAGATGAAGCGATACCGGGCGCCTTCGTGCAGATAGTGAAAGCCGTCCGTATCAAACACGCGCCGGCAATCAAAGGCATCTGTGTGAATAAAGGCCGGGTGCGTGATGCAATACAGCAAGCGTCCGCCGGGCTTTAAGACCCGCTGGATCTCGGCAAACGACTGCATGAGGTCGGCCTTGGAGGGCGACATCATGAACACCATATTGGCGACGACGACATCGACGGAGCCAGCGGCGAGCGGCGTCAAGCGATTGTCTGGGGTTTCGTAATACTGCACGCGCGATGCGGGATCGGCGGCGACCGCCGCTGCGATCATCGCTGGGGACATATCGACCCCAATCACCTGACCGGCGCCCAGGGCTTCCAGCTGCCGCGCGTAGCGGCCATCGCCACAGCCATAATCCACAATCACCTGGCCGGCCAGATCGCCGATTGCGCGCGTGAAGGTGGGAAAAATCACATCAACGGCCTCGTCATCGTGCGCGGTGAGATAGTCGCGCACGGCCTGATCCCAGAGTTCGCGAGCGGTGTTCATCATTCCTCCGTATCGGGTCTGTATGTGGACATGGACGGGCTGTTCGGTGGGGCAGCCCGTCCCCCGTTTCCTGTCGTCGTGGGCGGGCGGCTTAGCTGGGCCGCTGCCAGAACACCAGCCAGCGTTCCAGGCCCAGCAGGACCACATACAGGCCGATGCCCAGCAGCGAGGCCGCGCTGACGGCGGCGAAGGTCAGGTCGGTATCCAGGTAGTAGGTTGAAACGGTGATCAGATAGCCCAGCCCGGCAGCGGCACCGGCAAACTCGCCGACGATCGCGCCGATGACCGACACGGTGGCCCCAATTTTGAGCCCGGTGAACACAAACGGCAAACACTGCGGCATCCGCAGGGTCCAGAAGAGCTGCCGGCGGGTGGCACCGTAGGACTGCAGCAGATCGCGGGTGGCCGGGTCGTCCAGGCGCAGCCCGCGCGTACTGTTCACCAGCACCGGAAAGAAGGTAAACAGCGCCGCGATGGCGGCCCGTGGCAGCAGGCCGTTGCCGAACCAGAGCACCAGCAGCGGCGCCAGCGCGACGATCGGCACGGTCTGCGAGACGACGGCCCAGGGATACAGCGCGGCTTCGAGTGGGCGCGCATGCACAAACAGCACGGCCAGCAGGAACCCGCCCAGGCTGCCGGCGACGAAGCCGCTGACGCTCTCAAGGGCGGTGATGCCCAGGTGATACGCCAGCCGGCGCTCGGGGTCGACGGCGCGGCTGAGCACCTGCGAGGGCGTGGGGAGGATGTAGGCCGGGATGCCCAGCGCCGGCACGCCCCATTGCAGCACCGCCAGGCAGAGCCCAAACACGAGCGCGGCGGCACCGAAGCGCTGAAACAGCTCCCGCAGCCGCTGGTCCAGCGGCGTTCGAGACAGCGCGTTACCCATCACGGCCGCCCGCGTGCATCGGCGGAGGGTCGCTCCGGTTGAGCTGCCGGCGCAGCCCGGCAACGGTGTGCAGAAAATCATCCTGCTCCAGCAGCGCTGCCGTGCGCGGTCGGGGCAGGGCGATCGGCACATCGGCGACGATGCGGCCTGGATGGGTCCCCAGAACCAGCACGCGATCGGCCAGAAAGGCGGCCTCGGCCAGCGAATGGGTCACGAACAGCACCGTCGCCTGCGTGGCCGACCAGATGCGCAGCAACTCGACATTGAGTCGTTCGCGGGTGATCTCGTCCAGGGCACCGAACGGTTCATCCAGCAGCAGCACGGCCGGCTCAAACACGAGGGCGCGCGCGAGGGCGACGCGCTGCTGCATGCCGCCCGAGAGCTGCGCCGGGTAGCTGTCCGCGAAGCGCGTGAGGCCGACGAGATCGAGCAACTGCGCAACGGCAGCGTGGCGGCGTGATGCCGGCCAGCCAAACAGCCGCAGCGGCAGCGCAATATTTTGGCGCGCGGTGGACCAGGGCAGCAAGACCGGCTGCTGAAACACAAAGCTGACCAGGTGCGCCGCGCGGGCGTCGTCCGGACTCGCGCCCCCAATGGCGATGCGGCCGGCCGTGGGCGCGACGAGGCCACCGATTGTGCGCAACAGAGTGCTCTTGCCGCAGCCGCTGGGTCCGACCAGCGCGACGAAGGTGCCGCCGGCGATCTGGCAGCTCAGATCCTGGAGGGCAACCACAGGCGCCGCACCACCAGGGTAGCGCACGGTCAGGTGCTCGATCGTAATCGCGACTGGGCCGCTCATCGATCACCCGCTGCGGGTAGTCGTCGAAAGAATGCCGTGCTCTGCATGGTTCGTGCCCTCCTGTTGCTGTGGTGCGGTGGGCTCGGTAACAGGTCCTCATGCCAAAGCCGCCTCATGCGGGGAACACCCGGGAGAAGGTCTTCCCTGGGCGCAGCCCGCGATCTGCGGGTGTACGGTGCGTGCGGCGGGTACAGCCTAACGTAAGGCAATGCATCTCCATCACACGAGGCATGGGAGCGCGTGCCGGTAGTGCTCCCCAACGCAGGCCGCCGCACGACGACCAGCGCATCGATCGCGTGACGGAATCTGGTGGATCACGATCACACGGAGAAACACCGTGCAGTTCGGGCAGAGCAGGTAATCGTCAACGGCTTAACGCTAGTGTAGCATACGCCGCAATGGCAGGGCGGGCTGCGCACCACGCAGCGCAACCCATCGAGCAGGGGAGAGGTGGATCGCCCACGGACGCGTGGAGGAACGGCGGATTATGTGCTTTGATCGCTGGCGAGCACACCAGGCAAAGACCTAAGACCTGGTCTCCGACTTGGCTGATTGCCTGTCGCTCTGGAACACATCTTGACAAGCGCGGCGCGACTCAGGTATGCTTGCCTCCAGCAAAACACTGGTCAGCTACCATTGGAGCCAGATCCTCATGCACCCGGCTTGGCACACAGTATCAGCGTTCACTCTCGGCAAGCGCCGTCACGCGCTGGCGGTATCGCTGTGTGTCCTGGATGCGCGTCTCTACGCGAGTACTCCTGCTTCCCTCTATGATAAGCAGCGTTGCGATCATTCACCGGGAGCGGCGTCCGCGAGATACCCGAGACCTGAGGTGTAACGAGGTCTCATCACATTCGTACCAAACGCACGCAGCGCTCCCGGGCACACCGCCTACGGAGCGCTGCTTTGTGTTCTCTAGTTACTGGCTGTGATCCAACACAAGCAGGACGACACACCGTCCCCTTCTATACGGGTGATGCGATCAGCGCGATAGCAATGCAGTCAGCCACCATGTATGTCGCAAGAGGCGATTTTACCCAGGAGGTCACATGTCTCACACACCGGCACGCAGCGCAGCGTTTGCGCTTCTCGCTACGTCGATCCCCAGAATCAGCGCCTGCTTCGGCAGTGTTGCGGCAACAGTCGAGGTTTTGGACAGCGTCTATGAGGCGGCGGCTACCGCGCCGGACGTGTCGTCGACAGACGCAGCGCTTATCGCGGCACGGGCGGCCACATACAAGCTCGCACAGCTCCTTGAAAAGAAGGGCGGGCGCGTCCCGGAGGTGACCGCTGTAGCCCTCACATCGGACGAGGCGCTGCCCGCGGCGACGCAGGTGGCCTGCTTCGGCTACCAGGCGGTCTGGGAAACGATCGCAGCGATCACCGCTCGGCGGGAGCTGGCGCCGAACGTGGCGATCATTGTGGCGGCGAAGGTCGGTGATCCGACAAGTGCGGTGTACGCCGCAGCCACCGGTCAGGCCCTACCAGGGCGGCAGCTCCCGCGCTCGGCACCGCTCCCGGCCAGCCCGTTCGTCACTGGTCTCCTGGCCCAGCTTCCCGAGCAGCCGCAGGGCCACCTCCAGGTCATCGACGGCATCGCCGTCTGGGGGACGCATGACGCCGGGACGCTCGCTCAGATTCAACGGTGCGCCGATGATGAGCGGGTGGTAGGCGCCGCTCTGGCTGCGGACGGCCATCGTGGCTACGCGATCCCGATCGGCGGCATTCTGGCCTACGCGGATGCGGTCTCACCGAACGGCGTTGGCTTTGATATCGGCTGCGGGATCAAGGCCGTCAAGACGGATCTGCGCGCAGACGACCTGTTGCAGCCCGGTGCCGATGGCCGCACTCTGCTGGCAACCGTCATGGACGACATCCAGCACCAGGTAGCTTTTGGGATGGGTCGCACCAACGGGCAGGCCGTCGATCACCCCGTGTTTGACGATCCGACCTGGCAGGCCATAAAGGAAGTCGGCCGGCTGCGCGACATGGCGGCGAAACAGCTCGGCACGGTCGGCGGCGGCAATCATTTTGTCGATCTGTCGCGCGATGAAGACGGCTGGCTGTGGATCGTTTGCCACTTCGGTTCGCGCGGGCTGGGTCATAAGATCGCGACCGGCTTTCTTAACTGGGCTGCCGCACGCCGCTGGGATGACAAAGCAGCTCCAGAAAACAGCGATGCGCCAGCCGTGGTTTTGCCCCTGGATACTGAGCTCGGACAACAATATATGGCCGCGATGGAGCTCGGCGGAACGTATGCCTACGCAGGACGCGACTTTGTTGCGGAGCAGGTGCGCACGATCCTGGGGGCTGCTGTGGCTGATACGGTTCACAACCACCACAATTATGCGTTCCGTGAGCGTCACGGCGATAAAGATCTGATTGTGGTGCGCAAGGGTGCGACGCCTGCCGGACCCGGCGTACGTGGCATTATCGCCGGCTCGATGGGCACACCGACCGCGATTGTCTGCGGCCTGGCAAGTCCCGAGGCAGCGATCGGCTTTGGGAGCGCGCCCCACGGATCTGGACGTGTGATGAGCCGCACCCAGGCGGCGGGCAAGCGCGACTACCGGACCGGCCAGATCCTGAGTCCGGGCCGGGTTACTCCCGAGATGCTGCACGCTGCGGTGACGGCGCGCGGCATCGAGCTGCGCGGCGGAGGACTGGATGAGAGCCCACAGGTCTACCGCAACATCGAAGATGTCCTCGCCGCACATGCCGGCGTGATTGCCGTCGAGACGCGGCTCTTCCCGATGGGTGTCGCAATGGCCGGCGACTCAGTCATCGATCCGTTCAAAGATTAATGGGCGTGGACGAGGTGCTCGTGTGCCTCGCTCACCGATCTTGTGTTCGGCCGGATCGGAGGTTGCGGCGGGCACGTATGCCGGTATCATCGCTCGCCGCGCTGGCGGGACAGGTCGCTGGCGTCAGCTCGCATCAGCTGCGGCATGGCCTGGCGTATCGGATGTGGAGGACGACCACGCCAGCAAATTCTCGGTCATAGCCAGGTGGCGACGTTGAAGGACGAGAAGCTCGCTGAGGACGCTCTGTGAGCGGCGTTCGAAAGGCGAGGCGCATGCGGTGAGGGTCTGATTCGTCATTGCTGCTGTTGAGGGGAATGCTACGAATCATCGGGTGCCACGATCGGAGGCTGCTACGATTCGCATATCCTTTCGTTGGGCGCACGTCTGTTTTGTATAGGAATCGCACATGAGTATCAACCATATTTCTAAATCAGTGGGGATGATCGTTCTTCTCTGCGACCGGGGCTCGCCTGGCGAGCTGCATGCGGTGATGGGCGGGTGAGTCGGATTCGCAATTCCCCCTGTTTTGGGCGATGATACGAATCTTCTGTTGCTACGAAAAGGGAATAATACGAATCGACGTCGTATATCCCATAGCTGACGTTGAAAAAGGAGAAGATGAAACGTATGAGCAATCTGGTTGTGGGCACTTTCGTGACGTTGGATGGTGTCATGCAGGCTCCAGGCGGTCCCGATGAGGACCGCGATGGTGGCTTCCAGCACGGCGGCTGGCTGGTTCCTTATTTCGATGAGCAGTTCGGCGCAATCATGACCGAGTGGACCAAGCGCGCCGGCGCTTTCCTGCTCGGCCGCAAGACCTACGAAATTTTCGCAGGTTCTTGGCCCAAGTCAACCGATCCTGCCGACGAGGTCGCCATAGCGCTGAACACCCGGCCCAAGTTCGTCGCATCACGGACGCTCGACCAGCTCGACTGGAATAACTCGCATCTGCTCACCGGCGATGTCGCCGAAGCGGTTGCAAAGCTCAAAGCCCAGCAAGGCGGCGAGATCCAGGTCCACGGCAGCGGCGATCTTCTCCAAACCCTCCTCAAGCACGATCTTGTTGATACGCTCCGTATCTGGCAGTTTCCCGTTGTTCTCGGAACCGGCAAGCGCCTGTTCGGAGCAGGCACGATCCCGCGCAGTTTCCGCCTTGTGGAAACCCAGCTGAACACGACAGGTGCGGTTCTGCACGTCTACGAGCGCGTCGGCAACCTTATGTACGGCGAAGTAGAGGTGGGCCAGGAGACCGTGATCTTTGATTCGGAGTCATCACATCACCACGGTGACAGAGAAACAGAGAGCTAATAAACGTATCATCTGTGAGGCATCCTCGCGCAACCGTTCGTCGCCGCGAAGCGCTGCATACACGGCTCGTCGTGCATCAAATCATGCGCGAGGAATGGAGCAACATCCGGCGAAAAATAATCTGGCGGGAGCAAGCTACGCTCCCGCCAATCTATCCATCACCAGGCGAACGTCGATCAGACTTCCGGCACCGGAGCAATTGCCTCGCCAGGCACCGCATTACCGGCGCTGAACGCACGTCCTGCCGCAGCCAGGGCTCGTAGCGCATCGGTGAAATCGCCGACAACCCGCTGGATCGTTTCGCGGCGATGCACATTCTCGCTGTAGTGGAACACCATCATCAGCCGTCCCTGCACAACCTGCCCGTGAATAAAAATCACAGTAAACCGATGGCCGTTGGGGCTGAGCAGCGGCCCGGTCGGCTCCTGGGCCATATGGCGAAAGATTGCGGAGTTTGCGACGACCTGATCGAACTGGCCGAAGTAGTTCAGCATCACCTCGGCCTGTGGCAGCGATTGCAGCCGCCGCTTGATCTCGGCGTCATCGCTCATGTAGCGCAGCAGGCCGTAGCCCACGCCGCGCCGCGGAATCTCCCGCATGTGATCCCGCACCAGCGGCAGCGCGTCCAGCGGCGACTCAGCGCCACGCAGATCGAGCAGCACCGGCGAGATCGACGGGCACCAGCCGACCGTTCGTGTCATATCCACATCGTCGAAGAGATCTTCGCGTCCGTGGCCTTCCAGATCGAGCAGCACATGCGGCGAGCCGGTCCAGCGTTTGATCGCGTGGCTCAGCGCGGCAAGCAGCACGTCGTTGATCCGCGACTGGTAGGCTTTGGGCACGTCCTGAAGCAGCGCCTGGGTCTCCTCGACACTGAGCACCGTGGGCAGCAGCCGGGTCGATGCGGTCAGATTCTGGCCGTCAGGAAAATCGCGCGGCAGCGGCGTGTACGGCACGTCGCCGATCGACAGCCAGTGGCCTAGCTCCTGGTGCAGCGCCTCGGATTGCGCGTGCTCGGCGAGACGCTCGGCCCAGCGCTGGTACGAGGTCGTCTTGGGCGGCAGCGCGATCGGCTGGCCCGCGCTCAGCTGGCGGTAGGCGGTCTGCATATCTTCCAGCAGCACGCGCCAGGAGAACGCATCGACGATCAGATGATGCATCAGCATGTAGAGCCGTCCGGCCCGACCGGCGCCGAAGTTGAACAAGACCGCGCGGAAGAGCGGCGGCTCCTCTAGCTTCATGCTGAATTGCAGCCGTGTCGCCGTCTGCTCGACCGCCGCCAGCTGCTGCTGAGGCTCGACATCCGACAGATCCACGACCGAGAACGGCACCGGAGCGCCCGGCTCGGCGTTGAGCTGCCGCCACGTGCCATCTTCGAAGCTGTAGCGCATACGCAGCGCGTCGTGGTGGACGATCAGATGTTGGATGATCTGGTCGAGCAGCGCGGGATCGATATCCGGCTGTGTTTCCAGCAGCACATCCATATTCCAGTGGTGAACGTCGGCGGTCACCTTGTAGAAAAACCAGTGCTGGATCGGCGTCAGCGGCACCGGCCCTGTGACCAGCTCTTGCGAGGCGGCAACGCCCGAGGTTGTACCTGCGACGGCAGCCAGCTCGGCGATCGTGGCATGGTCGAAGACCTGCTTGACCGTGAGCTGAATCCCGGCCTGTGCCGCCCGCGAAACGACCTGTAGCGTGATAATCGAGTCGCCGCCCAGCTCAAAAAAGTTGTCGTGAACGCCGACCTGCTGCACGCCGATCGCCTGCATCCAGATCTCGGCGAGCTTCTGCTCAAGCTCGGTCCGCGGCGCGACAAAGCGATCGCGCAGCTCAGGGCGGGCGCTGTCGGGCGCGGGCAAGGCTTTGCGATCGACCTTGCCGTTGGTGTTGAGCGGCAGCGCATCCAGCTTCACAAAGACCGAGGGCACCATGTAGTCGGGCAGCTGCTGCTTGAGGAACAGCCGCAGATCGCTGGTCGTGGGGCCGGGCGCTTCTGCCGGGACGACATACGCGACCAGGCGCTGGTGGCCGGTGGTATCGGCGCGGGCGATCACCACGCACTCACGAATCTCGGGATTGCGCCCGAGCACCACCTCGACCTCGCCGGGCTCCACGCGAAAACCGCGAATCTTGACCTGATGGTCGGCGCGGCCCAGAAACTCGATGTTGCCGTCAGGCAGGTAGCGCGCCAGGTCGCCGGTTTTGTACAGTCGCGCACCAGGCTGATCGCCAAAAGGATCGGGAATGAAGCGCTCGGCGGTCAGATCCGGCCGACCGATATAGCCGCGCGCCAGCTGCACGCCGCCGAGATACACCTCGCCGGGCACGCCCAGCGGCATCGGCTGCATCTGTGGATCGAGCAGATACACCTGCGTATTCGAGATCGGCCGGCCGACCGGTGGACGCTGCGGCCACGCGGCGGTCTGCTGCGGCAGATCGTAGGCCGTGACGACATGCGTCTCCGACGGGCCGTACTCGTTGTGCAGCACGCACCCGGGCAGCCGATCGAACATCTCGACCATCGCCGGAGTCGGCTGGAGCTGTTCGGAGCCGGCGATCACGTGGCGTAGGCGGCAGGCGATCGCATCGACCGTGCGAAACCCCTCAGCGACCTGCTGGAGCGCAACCGCAGGAATAAACAGCCGCTCGATCGCCTGATCGCAGAGCACCTGGCCCAGACCAACCACATCGCGCCGCACATCCTCGGAGATGCCCACGACCGTTCCGCCCAGCGCCCAGGTGCTGAAAATATCCTGGAACGACACGTCGAAGCTCAGCGAGGCGAATTGCAGTGTGCGCGCGCCCGGCTGAAGATCCGTGTTGCGGACCTGCCAGTCCAGCAGGTTGAGCAGCGCCGCATGAGTCATGCCGATGCCCTTGGGCTGTCCGGTCGAGCCCGAGGTGTAGGTGATGTACGCGATCTGCTCGGGATAGGTCGTCAGCCCGGGATCGAGCGCCGGCGCGGCGGCAACCAGCGCCCAATCGCGATCCAGACACAGCCGCTGTGCCGGATGGTCGGGCAGCGCGTCGAGCCAGCGCTGCTGCGTCAGCAGCACGCCGACCTCGGAGTTGCCCAGCATAAAGCCGAGCCGCTCCTGGGGATAGTTCGGATCAAGCGGCACGTAGGTGCCGCCGGCTTTGAGCACGCCCAGCACCGCGATGATCTGCTCTACCGAGCGCTCCATGCAGATGCCGACTCGGCTCTCGGGGCGCACGCCAAGACCCACTAGATGCTGCGCCAGCTGATTCGACCGATCGTTGAGCTCGGTATAGGTGAGGCGCGCATCCTCGAAGACCAGCGCTAGCGCGTCGGGTGTGTGCCGTGCCTGCGCCTCGAAGATGCCATGAATGCAGCTCGGCTCCAGCGACCGCGCGGCCTGCGTCTGATTCCAGTCGACCAGCAGTTGACGGCGCTCGGCCTCGCTGAGCAGCTGCACATCCGCGATCCGCTGCCCAGGCCGGTGCGCGATCTGCTCCAGCACCAGCGCGAGATGGCCCAGCATCCGCTCGATCGTCGCCGGCTCGAACCGATCGCAGGCATAGCCGATCCGCAGCTCGAAGCTATCTCCCGGCTGGGCCTTGATCGTCAGTGGATAGCTCGTCGGCTCGATCATCTCGGTTTCCAGCGTCGTCAGCGCATGGCCGGACGCCTCGGCGAAGGCTTTCGTGCGTGGGAAATTTTCGAAGACGACGATGCTGTCGAAGAGCGACGTACCGCCGGGAACCTCGCTCCATTTCTGGACCTGCGCCAGAGGGCTGTACTCGTACTGCTGTAGCTCGAACTGCTGCGCCTGAAGCGTTTTGAGCCAGTCGAGCAGCGCCCGGCCAGGATCGACCTGCACCCGCAGCGGCAGCGTGTTGATGAACAGGCCCATCATCGACTCTACGCCGCTCAGGTCTGCCGGCCGGCCGGAGACAGTCACGCCGACTACCACATCCTGCTCGCGGCTATAGCGGCTCAACACCAGCGACCACGCGCCCACGACGATCGTGCTGAGCGTGATATGCTCCTGCCGTGAGATCTGCTGGAGCGCTTGCGTTGTCGCCGGTGACAGATGCAGCGTCTGCTGATCGTAGCCCTCCGGCTGCTCTGTGGGCCGATCGACCTGTAGCGGCGTCGGCGCGGTAAAGCCCTGGAGCGTTTGTCGCCAGTACTGCTCGGCTCTGGGCAGATCTTGCTGCCGCAGCCAGCTGATATAGTCACGGAAGGGGCGGCGACGCTTCAGGCGCGGCTGCTGGCCCCTGGCAAACGCCGCGTAGCAGATAGCGACCTCCTGATCCAGCAGCGGGATCGACCAGCCGTCGAGCAGCAGGTGATGGTAGCAGCCTACGCAGCGGTAAAGCTGGTCGTCCAGCCGCATCACCGCGACACGCATCAACGGTGCCTGCGCCAGATCAAAGCCACGGGCACGCTCCGCCGCCAGATGCGCTTCCAGCTGCGCGGCTTGCTGGTCTTCGGAAAGATCGCGCCAATCGTGATACTCGAAGGGCATCACGGCCGTGCGCTGAACCACCTGGAGCGGCTCGTCCAGATCTTCCCAGAAGAAGGCCGTACGCAGGATCGGGTGACGATCGATCACATATTGCCAGGCCCGCTGAAACAGCTCAGGATCGAGCGCGCCTGAGAGCAGCCAGTTGAACTGCTCGAAATACGCGCCCGCTCTGGGCTGATAGAGCGTATGGAATAAGAGGCCCTGCTGGACCGGCGAGAGCTTATAGATATCTTCGACTTGTTCCGAGGTCATTCAAAAAACTCCCTGTTAAATCGGCGGCGTGAAACATCTAGGTCTAGGCGATCGCCTGCGGCTCAGCCAGCGGCACAAGCGGTCGGAAATCACGACCCGCCAGAAAGTCAGGGCGTGGACGATCCACCGGGAGCAGCGCATTCTTGACGCTGTTGTACGAGACAATCACGATCTTGCGATCAAACGGCGACATGTTCTGCGACGAGCCGTGCGCGATGTTCGAGTGGAAGAAGAGCACCGAGCCGCTCGGACCCTTGGGCGCGATGATCTCATGCCGCGCCACGAGCTTAGCGATCGTCGCCTGGTCGAGCGAGTGCTTGATCTTGGTGGTCAGGTTGGCCATCCAGGCGGGCGCGCCGTCGTCCAGCAGCTCCGCCTCATCGCGTATAAAATCCTCGACATCGTCATCTTTATGCGAGCCGGGGATCAGCAGCAGCGGGCCGTTGAACTCGTTGACCTCATCCAGGAATACAACCACATTCAGGGCTTGCATGCCGGGCATGCCGTCTTCATGGTGCCAGGTATCGTAATCGCGGTGCCACTCCCACATCTCGCCGCCAAAGGCCGCCTTGACATTGATCTTGAACTGGTGAATATACACATCGTCGCCCAGAATACGCATGGTCGGCAGCAGGATGCGCGGATCGCGAATCAGCTGGTCGAAGACCTCGCTGGTGGTGTGCGAGCCGTACACTGAGCGCACCGCCGCGCCGTCTTTCTCCAGCACACGGCGATCAGAGTCTTCGGCAAAGAGCGCCGGCAGCTCGGCATGCATAGCGGCAACTTCGGCACGCGAGTAGAACTCAGGCAAAAGCAGATAGCCGTTGTCTTCGTAGAACTGAATGTGCGTGTCTGTGATGTGCATTGAACTGACCTCCTTGAAACATAGAAGGAACCTTCACGGGTAGCAGGAATCAAAGCATTGCGGTACAGGCGATGCGCGTATGCACGGTTCGCGATTAACGCTCGATGGTGTGTATCTCAATACTGGCTATGCTGCACGGTATAGCTATAGAGGGTCGACAGGCGAGCCGACCGTAGCATAGCGAGATTCGTTTAATTGAGAGGATCAGGTCAGGTGCGTCCGTACGAGCGCGTTCAGGAGTGTGTACTGTCCGTGCTCACATTTTGGCTGACAATGGTGGATCTGTCAAGGACGTCAGGCTCAATGTTCGTACACATCCAAAATGTAGATCGGTAGCAGAGCAAACCGAGATGACCGAACGCACACAGCGCGTCAGGCAGCTGATCAGGCCCTATTTCGCCTTTAGCTATCCTGCCGTGACTGAAAAGGTGCAATCTTGCGTACAAGGAACGAAACCTGCTCTACATTCTGAAAGGCGCTGGGTCGTGCCGTGGAGATCTACGCATGGGTGCATTCAATACCGTTTGTAGTCACCAGGTGTGTCAGACCTGTCACACGCGTGTCGAGCTGGTCATCCAATTCAAGTATGGCGATGTGTGGCAGCATAGCTATCAGGTTGGCGATCCTCTGCTGTGGGACCGCAATAACGAGGGCGAGCCAGGTCATACCTTGGTTGTCCTCGATGCCATCGCCGAAGCCTGCCCACACTGTGGAACCGAAGGTCAGGAGTACGAAGTGTACGTAGCGGGCGATACGATCACGGCTGTCCGCCCTGCTTCAGGAGCGTATGATTTTGCGACTCACCACGTAAGTTACCTTGTGCTCGAAGACTGAGCAGGACGGCGTGTGTTCTGGGATTCGGATCACTGCCCCGTCAGTCTGACGCTGATACTGCCATGATCGCGATCACCACTCAGTGAAACGCATGTCGTTTCCGAATACTTCGCGCAGAACGTGTAAGCAAGAGGAGTAACGTATCAGTGAAGCAGCGAACTGTGTTGATTGCCGGGGCGAGCATCGCCGGTCCCGCGCTGGCCCTCGGACTGGCACGCTACGGAATCCAATCTGTCATCGTGGAGCGGGCCGATGCGCTCCGGCTTGGCGGGCAGAACATCGACGTTCATGGCGCGGGGCGAACGGTCGTGTGTCGTCTGGGGATCGAAGACGAGATCCGTGCGGCTACGACCGGCGAGCAGGGGCTCCGCTTTGTCGACGAGCGCGACGTGACCAGGGCCGAGTTTCCTGCGGAGAGCGCCGACACCAGCGGATTTACCAAGGAGCTCGAAATCCTTCGTGGCGACCTCGCGACCATCCTCTACAACCGCACCCGCGCCACGACGGAGTACCTGTTTGGTAACCAGATCATCAGTCTGCACGACCACGGAGATCGGGTGACAGCCGGCTTCGAGCATGGTGCTGAGCGTGATTTTGATTACGTTGTCGCCGCCGATGGCCTTCGCTCACGAACGCGTACGCTGATCGTCGGCGATGAGCCAAGGATTCGCCCGCTCAACCTGTATGCCTGCTGGTTCACAATTCCCCGCGCCGCATCCGATACGGCCTGGGCACGCTGGTATCATGCGCCGCGCGGACGATCGATGCTTCTGCGACCAGACAATGTGGGCACAACGCGCGTGTCGCTGTGGTTCCTATCGCCTCCACGCGGCTACGAGCGGTTGAGCGTCGCCGAGCAAAAGGCGCTGATCCTGCGTCTTTTCGCCGATGCCGGCTGGGAAGCGCCACGCGTGCTCGACGGGCTGTCCGGATCGGCGGACGTGTATTTCGACACAGTCAGCCAAGTCATGGCACCGCGCTGGTCACACGGTCGCGCCGCGCTGGTGGGCGACGCTGCATATTGTCCATCGCCGGTCAGTGGCATGGGCACGAACCTGGCGCTCGTCGGCGCGTATGTGCTTGCGGGAGAGCTGGCACGGCACGCCAACCACCGCGACGCCTTCGCGGCTTATGAAATGCTCATGCGTCCCTTTGTCAACCTGGCCCAGAAGCTGCCGCCGGGCGTTCCCTGGATCGCGCATCCACAGACAAAGCGCGGCATTTCGATGCTCCACCTGGTCCTGCGGATTGCGTCGAAGCCCTGGCTGCGGCGGCGTGTGAGCACGTTCGGCTCTGCATCGGCCGACAAGATCACGCTTCCCGACTACGAGCGCATCGGCTGAAAGCCGTATTCGTGTGTATGTACAAAGAACTGTTGACGTACACATGACAGATGCTTATAATTTTGCAGCATCAGCGCTTGTACCTGCTTGTTCGCACCACGCTCAAGATGTTCACGATCACGCAGCTTGAGCTTTCATGCGCTGCCTATCACCTAGAGGATACGGTCAACGACAGCCGCGATTCCACCTGATCTGGCACGCGAAGCTTCCTGCCGCACCCGATAGTTTTTCCAATCAGAAGCGATCCAGCGCTCGGCTGAGACACCTGAGCATGGTCGGCTGCGTCCATCGCTGCGTGTGCCCATGGGAAACAACACTATAGAAATGTGCCTCCCTGGCTCTTCGATCGCTCCGACGACATCTATCAAGATTCCCCCATTTATAAGGTGTGTAACATCAGCCCAACGAGCTTGGTGACTGTTCGTTCTCCATGAAAACTGGGGGCGCTGTCGAGATGCCGAAGCAATCTGCGCTCTGCTGCCGCACTGTGTCAATTAAAGATCGTGCTGGCTGCCTTGATCGCCACAACTTGGTGATCGCGCGGCGCTTTGAGCTGCGGGTACGCCGGAGTGCGGGTCGTCGGTTGCTGGTCGACGAGCCTACGCTGAGGCCAGACCCAAACGATCGCACGGCTGCTCCACCGGATCAAGCAGATGCAGCCCGACATGCGCTACCCACACTGCACCAGAAGCACACCTACGAGGAACGGTGATACGCATGGATTCGCAGAATCTACCGACAGCCGGCGGACTTTCGGCCGAGGAGTTGGAACTTCTCGCCCTACTGATGGAAGAAGAAGGTCTGGACGCCGCCGCCCCCCAGACGATCCTCCCACGCACGCAGCAGACGAATCTGCCGCTCTCGTTTGCGCAGCAGCGGCTGTGGTTTCTCGATCAGTGGGAGCCCGGCAACCCGGCCTACAATATCGCGTTTGCGCTGCGGCTGACGGGCCGGCTGAATATCGCCGCGCTTCAGGAGGCGCTGAACACGATCGTGGCGCGGCACGAGTCGCTGCGCACCACCTTCGCCCAGGGGGCACCCGCGGTCGACGAGCAGCCGGTCCAGGTGATCGCGCCGGCCGCCGCCGTGCCGCTGCCGCTCACCGATCTATCTCAGCTGCCTGAGGCGGAGCGCGAGGCCGAGGTGCGCCGCCGGGCGCTAGCCTCGTCGCACACGATCTTTGATCTGGCGCGTGGGCCGTTGTTTGTAGCCGCGCTGCTGCGCTTGCAGGCCGACGAGCATATCGTGCTCTTCGCGATGCATCACATCATCTCGGATGGCTGGTCGTCGGGCGTCTTTCAGCGTGAGATGATCGCGCTCTACACCGCCTTCAGCCAGGGCCGGCCGTCGCCGCTGGCACCGCTGCCGATCCAGTACGCCGACTTCGCCATCTGGCAGCGCGGCTGGCTCCAGGGCACCGTGCTCGACCAGCAGATCGACTACTGGCAGCGGCAGCTGGCCGACCTGCCGGTGCTGGAGCTGCCCACCGATCGCCCACGGCCGCCGGCGCAATCCTACCGTGGCGCCTACGAGTCGTTTGGCATGCCGCTGGCGACGTTGACGGCGCTGGACGAGGTGAGCAAGCGCTCCGGCGTGACGCTGTTTATGACGCTGCTGGCGGCGTTTCAGGTGCTGCTCAGTCGCTACAGCGGCCAGCTCGATCTGGCAGTCGGCAGCCCGATCGCCAACCGCGACCTGGTGGAGGTCGAGCCGCTGATCGGCTTTTTCATCAACACGCTGATTCTGCGCGCCGATCTCAGCGGCAATCCGCGCTTCTGCGACCTGCTGATCCAGACACGGGACCGCACGCTCGACGCCTATGCGCATCAGAATGTACCGTTTGAGCAGCTGGTCGAGGTGCTGCGCCCCGAGCGCGACCCCAGCCGCCCGCCGCTCTTTCAGGTCATGTTTGCGCTGCAAAACCTGCCGCAGGGCGAGCATGAGCTGCCCGACCTGACGATCACGCCGCTGCGTCCAGACGGCGGCGCGTCGAAGTTCGACATGATGGTCGGGATGAGCGCTACGCCGATGGGCCTGCGCGGCAATATCGAGTACAGCACCGACCTGTTCGACCGCGAAACCATCCTGCGCATGGCGCGCCACTTCGCGGTGCTGCTCGACGGCATCGGTGCCGCGCCCGAGCGTCGGATCGCGGAGCTGCCGCTTCTGACGCCGGAGGAGCGCCAGGATCTGCTGGTCGACTGGAACGCCCGCGCCGTTTCTTTTCCAGCCGAGGCGTGTATGCATGATCTGATCACGGCCCAGGCTGCGCACACGCTCGACACCGTCGCAGTGGTGAGTGGTGGCGAGTCGCTGACCTACCGTGAGCTGAATGAGCGCGCGAACCAGCTGGCGCACTATCTCCAGCGCCGTGGTGTGGGACCCGAGGTGCCAGTCGGCATCTGCCTGGATCGCTCATCGGAGCTGATCGTGGCGATCCTGGCGATCTGGAAAGCCGGCGGCGCGTATGTGCCGCTCGATCCGGGATTTCCACGTGAGCGGCTACAGTTCTTGCTCCATGATGCGCAGGTGGCGGTGTTTGTGACTCAGGAGCAGATGGTTGCCCTGCTACAGGCAGAGGACAGCCGCCACCGAGCCGAGATCGTCTGCCTGGACGTCGAAGCCGCCCGGATCGCCGAGCAGCCCACGCACGAGCCACCCAGCACGAGCACCGCCGCCAACCTGGCGTATATCATCTATACCTCGGGCTCGACCGGCCAGCCCAAGGGCACGCTGGTTCCGCAGCGCAGCCTGGTCAGCGCTGCCGCCGCCTGGGACGACGCTTATCAGCTACGCGCCACTGTGCGCCGCCATCTCCAGATGGCCAATGTCACCTTCGATGTGTTCGCCGGCGACCTGGTGCGGGCGCTCACCTCTGGCGGCACGCTGGTGCTTTGTCCGCGTGAGCTGCTGCTGGAGCCGGATCAGCTGTATGCGCTGATCGTCGCGCACGGGATCGATTGTGCCGAGTTCGTACCGGCGGTGCTGCGCGGCTTGCTTCAGCATCTGGCCGATCACGACTTAACGCTCGACACGATGCGCCTGCTGGTTTGCGGCTCGGACTCGTGGTATATCGATGAGTACCGGCAGGTGCAGCGCTTGTGTGGGCCAGAGACCCGCGTGGTCAACTCGTTCGGTGTGACCGAGGCGACGATCGATAGCACCTGGTTTGCCGCGGCTGTGGCCACCAACGCGCCGGATCAGCTCATCCCGATCGGTCGGCCGTTCGCCAACACGGCGATCTACATCCTGGATCGCTATGGTGAGCCTGCGCCGGTGGGCGTGCCTGGTGAGCTGTACATCGGCGGAATGGGTGTGGCGCGCGGCTATCTCCACCGTCCCGCGTTGACCGCCGAGCGCTTCATTCCCGATCGCTTCGGTCAGACCAGGGGCGCGCGGCTGTACTGCACGGGCGACCTTGCCCGCTATCTGCCGGATGGTGTCATCGAGTATCTGGGCCGCGTCGACGATCAGGTCAAGCTGCGCGGCTTTCGCATCGAGCTGGGCGAGATCGATGCTGTGCTGCGGCAGCACGCGGCTGTTCGCGATGCCGTCGTCGTGCTGCGCGAGGATCAACCGGGTGATGCGCGGCTGGTGGCATACGTTGTACCGGATCAGAACCTAGAACCAAGAACCAAGAACCTAGAAGATTCAGCCGAACCCGGTTCTAAGTTCTTGGTTCTAGGTTCTACTTTGGGTGAGGGCCTGCGCTCCTTCCTTGCGCAACGGCTGCCCGCCTACATGATCCCCTCGGCCTTTGTTTTCCTCGACATGCTGCCGATGACCACGAACGGCAAAATCGACAGGCGTGCGCTGCCGGCGCCGGTGCCAGACGACGGAGCGCAGGCTGATGCCGGCCCGCGCACGCCGACCGAAGAGCTGCTGGCGACGATCTGGGCAACGGTGTTGGGCCGCGAGCGGATTGGCCTGCACGAGAATTTCTTCGATCTGGGCGGCCACTCACTGCTGGCAACCCGCGTGATCGCTCGGGTCCGCGCGGCCTTTCAGGTCGATCTGCCGCTGACGAGTTTGTTTGAGTCGCCCACAGTGGCAGGCATGGCCCGGCAGGTCGAGGTCGCGCTCCATGTGCAGCAGGCGCTGACGATCCCGCCGATCTACCCGACCGGCGCCGATCGCGGGCCGCTCTCGTTTTTCCAGCACCGGTTCTGGATGGCGGATCAGCAAGATCGCGGCAATCCGGCGTTCAATATGCCGACGGCCGTGCGGCTCCGCGGCGCGCTGGATCTCCCTGCGCTTGAGCACAGCCTCAATGTGGTCGTGGAGCGTCATGCCGCGCTGCGCACGATCGTTGTCGGCGATCCGCCGGAGCAGGTGATCCTGCCGATGACCACAACTCCATTGCCCGTCTTCGATCTCCGGTCGCTCCCGGAAGCTGAGCGCCAGCGTGAGCTGCGGCGACTGGTCACGGAAGATGTACAGGGCCGCTTTGATCTCGCGACCGGGCCGCTGCTACGCTGTGGTGTTGTGCGCCTGGCGGCCGAGGAGCATGTGCTGCTGCTCAATGTGCATCATATCATCTTCGACGGTTGGTCACTCGGTGTGCTGGTGCGCGAGCTGACAATGGTGTACGTCGCTGCGGTCGCGCAACGATCGCCGGATAGCGGCGAGCCTGCGCCGCCGGTGACGCTGCCGCCGCTACCGATCCAGTACGTCGACTATGCGATCTGGGAGCGGCAGTGGTTGCAAGGCGAGACCGTGGAGCGCTTGCTGGATTACTGGCGACAGCAGCTGATGCCCACAGGCGATCCGATGTCGCCGGTCCTGGCGCTGCCCACCGACTATCTACGCGGGGAAAAGCGAACCTACGCGGGCGGCCATCTGAGCGTACGCTTGTCCGCCGAGCTCAGCGCTCACGTGCAGGCGCTGAGCCGCGCTGAAAGCTGCACGCTGTTTATGACGCTGCTGGCCGCGTTCAACGTGCTGCTGTGGCGCGTCTCCGGCGATACCGACATCATGGTGGGCACGCCGTCTGCCGGCCGCGCGCTGGCGGAGACCGAACACCTGGTGGGTCTGTTTCTCAACATGCTGCCGCTGCGCACGCGCATCGTGCCGGAGCAGACCTTTCAGGAACTGCTGCGCGCGGTACGCACGACGACGCTGGGCGCCTACACGCATCAATACCTGCCGATGACGGTGCTGGTGAACGCGTTGGAGTTACCCCACGACCCGCGCTATAATCCGCTGTTTCAGGTCAGCCTCAATATGTTGAACACGCCGGATCTTATGATCGAGCTGCCGGGGCTCACGATTGAGGCGGTGCCGGCCGACGACCACGGCTCAAAGATCGACTTCACGATCTATGCTCAGGAGACTGAGGGCACGATCCGGCTCGATCTGGTGTACAACACCGATCTGTTCACGGCGGGGCGCATGGAGGCGCTGCTGCGCCAGTTCCAGAATCTGCTTGAGGCGATCGTCGCCGATCCTGCCCAGGAGCTGACACGGCTGCCATAGGATCGGCGGTGCGGTTCTCGCCCGAGCTTCGGAAGCTGACCGTCGTGTCGTACGACGTCGATCGTGTAAGCGATCGACGTTTTTTGTTGTCTGCGATCAATTATTTAACCTGGCGGATGAGCAGACTTCCGCTCGCGTTGTAGGTAAAGGGGGAGATGGTGCAACAACAGTGCCGGGATTCTATGCCGCTGGGGAGGCAGCATGCGCTTATAGCCGGTCGGAAGGAACCTTTCTTGGGGGGTGTAGGGCGTAGCACCGGTCGCGCCGTTGCCGGAGCTGTCGTCTAAAAACCGAGCGCGTCGCTAAGCAGCCACGGTTAGCCGGTCGGCTGTTGCCCCTTCACGATCCGCAGCAGCGGTAGCCCGAGCATGGTAAAGAGCGCCAGCGCAGCGGTAGTCGCGTAGAGGGTCACGGGGAAGCCCAGATGCTCGATCGACAGCCCGGCGAGGTAGGTACCAAGACCGCTGCCCAGGAACAGGCAGAAGGAAAACAGCGCCATCGCCGTACCGCGCTGCTCCGGCACCAGCTCCGTGGCGCGCGCTTGCAGCGTGCTGTGGGCGATCACAAAGCCTGCTCCGTCCAGCACCATCGCGATAGGAAACCACACGAATGTCGGGGTCAGGCCGGCAATCACATACGTGCTGGCGAACAACGAGCCGCCCAGCAAGAGCATGCCGCGCTCGCCGATGCGCTTCACGAGCTGGCCGACAAACCGCGCCGTCACCATACTGACGATCGCGCTGATCATCAGCAGCAGGCCAATCGTGGCGTAGGAGAGCCGATCGCGCTCGAACAACAGCGCGCCCAGGTAGCCGGTCGTGCTGAGCGCCGTCAGGCCCTCAAGAAAAACCAGCGTGTACAGGGCATAGGCCCGCGCTCCCGCCTGCTGAAAGATCGCACGATACGGCCCAAACACGCCGCGTGGACGTGACTCGGCGGGAGGAGTGTGCTTCATCGGGGCGCGCAGCAGAACAACGGCGACCACCAGCGCGATCGCGCCATAGATCAAAAAGAGCGCGCGCCAGCTGACAATCGTCGCGATAATCCCGCCGAGCGCCGCCGACATCACGTTGCCGAGCGAAGAGGCGATCAGGACGCGGCCCAGGGTCGCCTGGCGCTGCGCATACGGCACGGCATCGCCAACATAGGCCAGCGCGATCGGCACAACCCCGGCGGCGGCGACTCCGGTACAAAAGCGTAAAAGCGTCAGCGTCGGCAAGTTCGGAGCAAAGCCGCCGATAAAGGTTATGACCGCAAACGCTACCAGCGCAAGGCCCATCACACGCTGCCGGCTGAAACGATCAGCGATAGGCCCGTACGCGAGCTGGAACACGCCATACGGAATCGTGTAGGCTGTCAGCAAGATGCCGACGCGGGCGACCGGCGTGAGAAAATCGCCGGCCAACGCAGGCAGCAGCGGTGAAATCATCCGCGCTTCAGCGCTTACCATAAAGCACGCCGCCATAATCAGGAGCAATTGCGCCGCTGACGCTCCTTGTTGCGCGGCGTCCGACGACAGCTCTGGCTGCGGCTTAGAAGCTGTGGATAAGCTGGTTTTTTGCACTGGATACTCCTTATCACTCTCTATTCCGCGCATGATCATTCCACAATGAACCTGTTGATCTTTGCGATACGCCCCTGGCAATAATGCTGCTCAGCGCTGTAAACCAGGCCAGGCGCATACAAAAACTCCAGCAACATGTGCTGGAGTAGGGGACGGAGACGGTGTGTCATGCGACCTGATAGATCACGGCGTCGCCGACACCACCGCTCCGCATCCGCACCTGTCAGTGATTAGGTCTGGCCATTGGAGACGATCAGGGCGTGCAGGCCGTGTTGTAGGTAATCACCATACGAAATGGGCGCATTGGCGCTGACGCCCTGCGGATTGTGCGGCGTGAACGGGGGGAGCACGTCCTCGTAGCCGAAATGCGCGAAGAAGGGCAGCGACAGCCGCTCGGCGTTGATGAACTTCACCCGGTGCCGCGGCGTCGGGTAGTAGCCGTTGGTGAGATAGTCCATGAACGAGCCGCCATTGACCAGGTAGCAGTCGTCGGATGGTTCAATATCGAGGTAGCCCTCCGGCGTCTCGACCTGCAAATTCGGCACGGCGGTCTGGTAGAGCACGGTGATCAGCGACACGTCGTCGTGGTGCTCGAAGCTCAGCAGCGTGCCGTCCTCGGCCGTCTTCACCGGCGGATACGGGTCCAGATACGGATAGCGGATCAAGGAGACCGCCGACAAGGTGTTGTCCTTGCGGAAATACGGCTCAAAGAAGTGCTCGTCCTTCCCGAGGCCGAGCGCAAAGCCGCGCAGCAGCACCGCCGACAGGTCGAACACGTCCCAGTAATACTGCTCGTAGAAGGCGCGCAGGCCGGGATGGAGCGCCTCGTCGGGCCAATCATTCACCTCGTGCCCGGGGTTGCCGGCGACAATCATCGGGTGGTCGGGCGTGAAGGTGGGGTTGAGGTAGCAGAAGGACTCGGGCGCCTTCTTGCCGGGGATCGCCATGTAGTAGCCGTTGCGGGCGTGGGGATTGGCGGGGTTATAGGCGTGAATGGCGAGCTCCCACTTCTCCTCGGGCGTCATGGTGCGATGAAACTCATCGGTAAAGTCTTGGAGCGCGCGCAGGTCGATGCCGTGATTGGCGGCGTAGAAAAAGCCCGAGCCGCGACAGGCGGCGTCAATCTCCTGCGCGACGCGCAGCTTGGCGGCGGTGTCGGCGCCGAAGAGCGGCGACACGTCGATGAAGGGTACGTCGGCTTGTCGAGTCATGTTAAATCTCCTCCAGGCTTGTCAGCTAGCCGGCCAGGGCACATGCTCTGGCGGTGGTGAACAGTTTTTGGCTGCTCCCGCAGGGCCGGACGATGTTCGCGCGGCCCTGTGGAGCGTGAGCTAGGCTCAGGCGTTCCGCGCCGATCCTACCACCAGATCGCGAATGCGTGCGCTCATGGCGGCGACCAGGGCCGGGTTGGCAACCCACGAAAAATGGGTCTCCGCCCCCAGCGACGCGACCGCGAGCGATTCAGCTGGCAGCAAGGTGTCCAGGTTGTTGTACGGCGACTGCGCGTAGTAGGCGAAGAACTCCCGCTGGTGCTCGCCCGTGAAGGTGGCATCCAGCTCCGTCGCCTTGAACAACAGGATGTTGCTGGTCTGCGCGCGTACACGCGCCAGATCGGCCGCGGCCGGCGTGTAGCGGACGTTGATGGGGTCGATCACGCGCTCAAGCTCGCGCAGCCCAAGCGCGGCGGCGGCCTGCGTGACGTTGAAGAGCGAATCGATCAGGATCAGATTGGCGATCTCGTCTCCTGCCCGTGTCAGCTGCACGGCCAGCTCCAGCGCGAGCACGCCGCCGAAGCTCCAGCCCAGGACATGGTA
>DASWTW010000186.1:0-25524 GCA_036401895.1 Herpetosiphonaceae bacterium
CGCCGTCACCAGCGCGATCTGCACATCTTGTTCCAGCGCCTGATTCAGAACGCGCCGATTTGCCGCCGGCAGCAGGTTTTCGCTGTTCAGTAGCGTGCCGTCGATGTCGGTCGCAATCAGCCGAATACGCCGCGCTCCACTCCGATCGTTCCCAATTTCAGCCATGATACACCATTGAAGGACGAGCCAGTCCGTAATCTGAGGCTGACTCGCGACGAACTCAGCTCGGATACTCGCCCGCGCCTACTCGCTCGATGCAGTAGCCTGCGTGCTCAAGATCCTGCACAACTTCCTGGCCGTGAGTCTCATCGCGCACCTCCAGGATCATCTCGATGCCGGTACGATCGACCGGCACCTGCCAGGCCGCGCGGCGATGGTTGATGTCGATCACGTTGGCACCACGCGCCGCGACAATATCCAGCATCCGCGAAAGATTGCCCGGCCGATCCGGCACCGAGGTATGCAGCACGATGTAGCGGCCCTGCTTCACCAGCACCTGCTCGATCACCCGCGCCAGGAAGTTGGCGTCGATGTTGCCGCCCGACAGCACCACGCACATATTTTCGTGCTCACGCGGACGGATCTTTTCGGTCAGCAGCGCCGCAATCCCGACCGCGCCCGCGCCCTCGGCCACCAGCCGCAGGTTTTGCAGCGCGTACACGATGCCGCGCGCGATCTCTTCTTCGTCGACGGTGAGCACGTCGTCTACCAGATCGCGGATCAAGGGCAGCGTCAGGCCTCCCGGCTTCTTCACCGCGATGCCGTCCGCGATGGTGCGTGCCTCGGGCACGACCACTGGCTTGCCCGCCGCCAGCGACAGCCGGATCGAGGGACAGCCCTCCGCCTGCACGCCGATGATGCGCGTGTCGGGCTTGAGCGCGCGGACCACAGTTGCGATCCCGCCGATCAAGCCGCCGCCGCCGATTGGCACGACCAGCGTACCCACATCCGGCAGCTCTTCCAGGATTTCCAGCCCAACCGAGCCCTGGCCAGCGATCACTTTGGCGTCGTCGAAGGCGTGAACATAGGTGTAGCGGTGCTCTTCGCAGAGCTGCTGCGCGTACGCGCCGGCGTCGTCAAAGGATTGGCCGTGCAAGATCACTTTAGCGCCGTAGCGCTTGGTCGCCGCGACTTTCGCCAGCGGCGCGTACTCCGGCATCACCACAGTTGCCGGCGCGTCCAGCAGACTGGCCGCCAGCGCCACGCCCTGTGCGTGATTGCCGGCCGAGTGCGCGATGATCCCACGCTGGCGCTCCTCGGTTGATAGCGATGCCATCTTGGTGTATGCGCCGCGCAGCTTGAACGACCCCGCTCGCTGGGTGTTCTCGGCCTTGATAAACACACGGCCGCCCACCTCGTCGCCGAGTCGATCGCTTGACAGCAGCGGCGTGCGCAGCGTAATGCCCTGTAATCCGGCACGTGCGGCCTGAATATCTTCTAATGTAACCACCGAAACCTCCTCGTTCCGAGTGATTCTGCCAATATCATGATCTTCATTGTAGCATAGCGCATCCTGACGCTTCAGCATAGCCGACGAGTGAAGCTGCACATTTCGATCCTGTCTGCCATGCTTTTGCCGACGCTCGCCCGAGACCGTCTAAGCCATACGCGCCATCACGCCAGGTATATGTGGCACAGTGCTTGCTTAAGCGAACGATTTATAACGATTGTTAGGCGTACTACGGCGCATCGTTGCACGATTGTGTTACGAAGGAGCCAGCACGAAACGCAAAGCCACGAATGGTGTTTGTTTGTTCCAATAATCGTTCGGTTGGCTGTGAAAAACTATTAATTTTCGTATTTAAGGAGAGTGAAGCCACAAACGAAACCGCGATCGTCATACGAATATCGAAGAGGCACGTACCTTTTTACCCAGAACCGCGTTTTATAAGTAGACACACAACCTGCCTGGAGGAAGCGTTGACCCAGGTCCCGTAGCTGGTCATGGATAGGGACTTGGTGAGCTAGTCATGAACCCGGCCTCCGCTCAATCACGAGCGCGGTCGGGTTTTGTTCGTATCGGAACATGGCAACGCAGCTCACACCTACAGGGAGGACGACTCATGACCAAGCACATGCAAGCATTGGCGTTCCGGGTCATAACGATCCTAGCGACGATCGCAACATTATTCAGCGGTTCGATGACAAGCATCGCGCTTGCCCGCCACGCCGACAGCGTAGCGGCGGCTCCTCTGGCCCAAGGCCAAGGCAATTGTTCATCTGGCTTCGCATCCAAAGATGAATCTTCACCGTTCACCTACACCGCGCCTGCTGGTCAGGTCGTAACCAAGGTAGTCGTCAAGGCCGGCAGCCAGAACCAGGGCGAGGCCTGCTTCACCTTTACCAGCAACGGCTCGAACGGCTGCTACACCGTTTCCGGCATCGGCACGCGCACCGCGACGGCCACCAAGACCGGCCCGGACAGCCCAGAGTGCAAAGACATTTCGCATGTGGAGTTCCACACGCAGGCTGCACCATCGCCGAGCCCATCGCCGAGCCCATCGCCTGATCCGTCGCCGAGTCCATCTCCATCGCCTGATCCGTCGCCGAGCCCGAGCCCATCGCCCGATCCGTCGCCGAGCCCAAGCCCGAGTGCTTCACCAAGCCCGAGCCCGTCGCCCGATCTGGGAGTGCGCATGTCGGTGACGGCGAACTGCGCCAACGAGTATAACAATAACGTTCGCGCCAACGTTCGCATCGTCGTGACGGGTGGCTCGGTCACTGTGAATCAGTTCGCGGCGACGCTGGAAGGCACCACCGGCGGCACGATCACCTATACGCCGTCCGACATTGTTGGCCGCACGCTGACTGCGGGAACGTACGATGTCCAGGTACTCTTCAAGAGCTACACCCTGAACTCCGGCGTCAATGATCTGCGCGTACGTGTCGACGCGACGTTCAGCGGCAACCAGCAGACGGCCTACAGCCCGTACTTCGAAAACTGCGAGGTTGGACCATCGCCGAGCCCAAGCCCGTCGCCCAGCCCAAGCCCAAGCCCGTCGCCCAGCCCGAGCCCAAGCCCGTCGCCCAGCCCGAGCGACTCGCCCTCGCCGAGCCCGAGCCCGAGCCCAAGCCCAAGCCCATCGCCCAGCCCCTCGGATGTGCCGAGCCCAAGCCCGAGTGCCAGCCCGTCGCCCAGCCCGTCGCCGTCGAGTGTGCCCAGCCCGAGCGCCTCGCCCTCGCCGTCGAGCGTCCCAAGCCCGAGTGCCAGCCCGTCGCCCAGCCCGAGCCCGTCGGATGTGCCGAGCCCGAGCGCTTCGCCCAGCCCGAGCCCATCGGATGTGCCAAGCCCGAGTGCGTCGCCATCGCCGAGCACGGCTCCGACCACAGTGCCTGGCAACACACCGCCGACACAGCAGCCGCCGGCGCAGCAACCACCCGCGCAGCAGCCGCCGCAGAACGTCGGTGGCGTGAGCGACGAGGTCACCGACGAGCAGCCGCGACGTGAGGCCGTTGCCGGTGCCAGCGACGAGATCAGCGAGCAGCCACGCGCCGTACTTCCGGCAACCGGCGCCGGTGAGATCCTGACCTGGCTGATGCTGGCCCTGGCGTCGATCATGATCACCGTTGGCTCAGGTATCCGCGCCTGGCAGACGCGCCGCTTCTAGTTCAGTCTCTCGAAGCACGACACGCCTGGAATAAACTTCCAGGCGTGTTTGTTTTGGGCAAGAATGGGGATAGAAGAGCAATTCTACAGTGAAGAGCAGACGTAATGGCCTTGTATGGGCGTGCTGCGTACGCCCATACAAGGTTGATTCATGTGTAAACTGTATAGCAACAAGAAGAGATTATCGGGCAAGGTGTGAGTAGGGACACGCCGCTGGGTCAACGCATGTACAAGCTGCCGGCACACAAAATTAAGAGCCTGCCGGACTCCACCTCAGAGTCTCCGGCAGGCTCGCTGGTTAGCGCAGCTCGTCTAGCTTGGCCGCCAGGTTGGTAGCCAGTAGTGCTGGTTGGTGAAATCGCGGGAGATCGGCACCGCTGAGTAGATCGGATAGAAGTAGACGAACGAGATCAGCACGACCGCGAGGTAGCCGCCGACCAGCAGCCGCTGCTGGCGAAGCTGGCCCAGCGCATAAGCGATCGCCAGACAGCCGAAGGGAACGCTCGGCAGCATGTGATAGGCGAACGAGATGCGAGGTGAGAAAAACCAGGGCAACCACTGGCCCAGAAAGCCAAGCAGCACCAGAGCGAGGCCGATCGAGCGGAAGCGGCCTTCGATCCAGTGCCAGCCTGCCAGAAAGATCGCCGGCAGGAAGAGCCACCAGATCATCGGATTGCCCATCGTGAAAACGTTGGCGATCGTTTGATCCTGATAATCGACGAAATACCACACCGGGCGGATCATCAGTGGCCAGGTCCACCAGCGCGAGGCCCAGGCGTGAGTCGCCTTGAGATTCGAGTGATACCACCACATCTGCCATTGCAGCTCGCGCCAGTCGGCCAGCGTGTTGCCCATCATGAAGAATTGCACGTAGCTGCCGATGTAGATCACAAACGGCACGATCAGCCACGCGCCGATCAGCGTTCCGAGCGCGCCCAGCACCAATCTGGGTGAGCGTCCAGCCTCGGGGTTGAAGAGCGTCAGCTTGATCTCGCGCAGGCCGGCGACCAGTCCCAGCAGGCCGATCGAATAGGCCGAAGACCATTTCGTGGCCGCCGCAAAGCCCAGCGCGATCCCGGTGAGCCATAAAAAGCGCCAGCGCCTGGTCGTGCGGCTGAGATAGAAGTAAAAGGCGATATATGCCAGCATCAAAAAGCAGACCAGAAACACATCGTTCATGGCCGTGCGCGACTGCACAAACCACATGCCGTCGAAGAGCAGCAGCGCCGTGCCGAACAGGCCGATCATGCGATTGAAGAGCGTGCGGCCCAGCGCATACATAATCCCGATGCCCAGGCCGCCAAAGATCGCGCTGGCAAAGCGCCAGCCAAACGAGTTATCGCCGAAGAGCTTGATGCCAAGCTCCATCGGCAGCTTCGCGAACGCCGGATGCGACCACTCGTAGGCGACGCGCAGCGGCTTGTCTTCTTCCGGCACCGACGTGTCCCAGCGATAGGCGTCGCCGTTGCCTGCGGCTAGCTCAGCGGCCGTGTAGGCGTGATATACCTCGTCGTAGATATAGCGATTCGGCACGTCCAGCCGCCAGAAATAGAGCGCCAGCGCGCACACCACCGCCAGAGCAAGCATGTATGTATCGAGCCTGGCCCAGGATTCCGCACCGGATTCAAAGAGCGTGACGACACCCGGCGTCCGAAGATCTACGGCAGCGGATGTCTGATCCGGCCCGCTGCTTGGCTGCGCGCTTTTTGTGGACATGCAGGTATATTCCTTTTGGACAGTTTAAGGAAGCGTAATCGGCAGGGAGTCTAACACTCGGTCTCGATCATTGTCAATCAAAATCTTAGCTTATGTAAACCCAATCTCAACCAGCGAAGATAACAAAACAGGCTCCGTCCCGCGACGAAGCCTGCTGCGTATCTGCGATCGAATTCTAAATGCCGGTCCCGCCAACCTCGCGGCTCTCGCCATGCGAACCCAGCGTGTCGTCGACGGCGGTATCGCGCTCCTGCACCTGCTCGGATTGCACGCCGGCCCAGCTGTCCAGGCTACGTCCATCCGCGCTCTGCGACATCAGCGTCTTCGGCTGGTTGATCTGATCCTCAGGGCCTACCAGCGACTCGCTCTGCTTCTCGATCGACGAGCCCTGACGATGCGTGCCGTAGCCGTACTCATGCGCGAGCACGCCGCCGAGGTAGCCCGAAAGGCCCAGCACGGCGACCATCGCCCCACTAGCGATCAGATTCGACTGGTCTGGCTCGTAGTTGCGGCGATCCCGGCGCGTCCACCAGTTATAAAGCGACAGCATCAGCGCGACATCGTTGAGCAGGGCGTGGGTTGTGGCGACTTTCCAGGCTGGATGATCCTGGGGAATGTCCAGCCACTCGGCCGCTCCCGTAAGCGCGGTCGGCACCGCCGACGCAACGCCGAAGAGATTGAGGTAGTAGCCGGCCTCGCTAAACTTACGCCATTTGTGCTGGCGCGACATCAGATCAAAGACGACGCTGGCTTCCCAGAAACCGAGCGGGACATGATTAATCGCTACGTGGATCGGGTGCGACATCATGCCCTTGCCCTGTAGCACATTTTTGACTGTATTCAACGGCGATGGTAATCGAATCATTCTGCGCCCTCCATTCCACGTTGTAGCACTGGCTATGATGTAGCAGGAAATACGCCACAGGATCACACATGTGGCGAGAATAATCACCCGCTTTTGCTACGCAGCGCGGCCGGCAGGAACGAGCTGAACCAAATAATCCCAGGTCTCCCACAGCGGCGAGGTCATGGTCTGCGGCTAGGCCAGCGGATCGAAAGCTGCGCCGTCGACTTCCCAGGCTGGACGGCGAAACCCGTGTCGGCACGCGGTATGGCCGCCAGATCACGCGCATAGGCAGCCCGAAGCGGACTCAGCTCGATCGCGGTGACGCTGTGGCCCAGATCGGCGGAGCAGCAGCGCTCCCACCGGCGCCCGCGCCCAGCTCAAGCACGCGCTTTGGCCCTGACGTAACCAGCCGCTCAACAGTTGCCGCTCGGGCGCGGTGATGGTCAAGAATGCCTGACGGCCCAAACCACTCGCTTTTGCGCGTGTAGAAGTCTTTGACCCAATCCATACCGCGATCCTCCTTTGGTTCAGGAGTAGCAGAGTTACGCTTGCTGTCCCACCACTGTAGTAGGTTGATCGACAGATGAGGCCAAAAAGGCGCAAATATCGTCTAGCGCTGCTGTGGCCTCTGGAAAGAGCGGAGACAGAGCCGGGTAGCAATGCACCATACCACGCCCAACATGCAGCCTGATATCGACCCCAGCGGCCTGGGCCTTCTTGGCGAAGCGAACCGAGTCATCCAGCATCGCCTCATCTTCGCCGACATAGATCAGCAAGGGCGGGAGGCCCGCCAGATCGCCGTACAAAGGCGAGATTAGCGGATCTGTGAGATCGTGGTCACCAGCGTAGTAGGCGCTGTACACGGCCCATGATCCATCCGGCGCGAGCGGATCGCGACGAGCATAGGAATCACCGCTGCATTTGAGATCGGTCCATGGCGAGAGAACGGCAGCCGCAGCCGGCAATGGCAGATGATTATCGCGGATAGCCAGCAGCGTCGCGAGACACAGACCGCCTCCAGCCGAATCGCCAGCGAACACGATCCGCTCGGGTAAAAACCCTTGCTCAAGCAGCCAGCGATAAGCCGTCAATGAGTCGTCGAGGGCTGCGGGAAAGGGATGCTCCGGGGCGAGCCGGTAGTCAAACAATAGCGTATCAATATTGCTGCCCTCGACGAATTTGGCAATAATCCCTCGGTGCGAGCGAGCGGAGCCCATGACATACCCGCCGCCGTGAAAGTAGAGCATCGCGCGGTCCCGCGGCGATCCGGATCGCCGCAGCCACTCGGCATACAGGCCAGGGATTGTGGCAGCGGTGACCTCAAGTCCAACCGGCACTTTGCCCAGGCGCGCAGCCGATTTTTCAACCTGTTGGCGCAGCGCGGGAATTGAGGTGTTCCAATCAATGGTTTCGCGCTTCAGCCGCAGATGAAACCAATGACGATGCTTCAAGAGAAAAAGAACCAGGCGACTTCTGATGCTCATAGCTGAGACCTTTATTACATTAACTATCAGGCGACAAAACGTTGGCCTATGACTCGATCGTTTCTGCCTCTTCAAGGTATAGATGACGTGTGTAGGCGAGGCAACTCAGGATACAGCAGGCAGTAGGCAGCTACCATCAACTTTATGCGTACATGCAATCTAGATTTAACAGTCTTCAGTATGATCCTTATAATTGAGTGTGTACTCAATCATTTGGAGAAGAGATGGCTCGACTAAAAAGCAAAGACATCGACATTCCCCACCAGGCTGGAACACTGGCCGTCGTCACCGGCGCGAATAGCGGCCTCGGCTTTGGCATAACACGGCGGCTGGCGGCGGCCGGCGCTGAGGTTATTCTTGCGGTGCGCAATCTGGATAAGGGCAGGCAGGCGATCGACGATCTGATCGCCGCAAACCCGGCGGCTAAGCTTTCCATCGAGCAGCTCGATCTGTCGAGCTTACAGTCGATCAAGGACTTCGCCGCGAGATTGCAGGCGGCTGGACGGCCGATCAACATGCTGATCAATAATGCCGGCATCATGGCCACACCTACCCGTCAAACCACAGCCGACGACTTTGAATTGCAGTTCGGAACCAATCACCTGGGACATTTCGCCCTGACTGCCAGCCTGCTGCCGCTGCTTCAACAGGCCCGCTCGCCGCGTGTGGTGACGATGAGCAGCATCATGAATCGCACTGGCCGCATCAACTTCGACGATTTGCAGTCGGAGCGACGTTATTCGCCGTACACAGCCTACAGCCAGTCCAAGCTCGCCAACCTGCTTTTTGCTATGGAGCTGAATCGCCGCAGCCTGGCGCACGGCTGGGACATTCTCAGCAACGCGGCGCATCCAGGAGCCACGCACACCAACCTGCAAACCAGCGGGCCGAATCTCGGCCGAGCTAGCACGCGCCCGAGTCTGGGCCTGCGTCTTAGCTACTTGATTCCTGGCTTCTGGCAAGAGATCGAGCAGGGCTGCCTGCCGGCGCTCTTCGCGGCGACCAGCCCGCGCGCGGTTGGCGGCGCATACTACGGCCCGAATGGTTTTGCCGAGCTGACCGGGCCGCCGAAGCTGGCCAGCGTTCCGCGCCGGGCGAAAGATGAGGCCACCGCCCGCAAGCTCTGGGAGATCTCCGAGCAGCTGACGCAGGCGCATTTCCCGGCCGGCAGCACGCGGCAGGCTGTCGCGACGACAAAGGCTTAGGCGCCGGGCGCTTCTACGCAAGGACGTGGCACAGCGCTTGCCACTCGATTATCTCTGGAGTACAATGACAAAGTATGAGTACAGACGGACATTCTAGTTACCGCATACGATTGCGGACGGGATAGTCAAACCAGCGGTATCGCATCCGATACGCGAGGGCGGGCTAAACCCGCCTTTTTGTATGCGCTTGAAGGAGGTGCGCCATGCCGCCGGTTCAGGATCTGGACCTGATTCTCGATCAGGTCCGCTCATTACTCGCCCACGGACAGGTGGAAGAAGCTGCGGCGACGATAAGCGCACTCCGTCCCGCCGAGGCTGCCGACGTTGTCTCGGCGCTGCATCCCGCAGACGGCGCCGACGTTCTCGAAGAGCTAGAGCCCCAGGAGCGCGTCGATGTTGTCGAAGAGCTCGATCCCGAGATCGGCGCCGAGCTGCTGATCGAGCTGGACGAGGACGAGCGCACCGATGTCGCCAACCGCCTGGATGTCGAGTCGCTCTCCGAGTTCCTGGACGAGATGGCGCCCGACGACGCCGCCGACGTGCTGGGCGACCTCAGCGCCGCCAAGGCCAGGGCCGCGCTGGCCGGCATGGATCAGGACCAGTCAACCGAGGTCCGTGGCCTGCTGGAGCACGACGAGGAGAGCGCGGGCGGCCTGATGATCCCGCATGTGGTCGCCTTCCGCCAGTCGATGACGGTCCACCAGGCGATCGAGTTTTTGCGCCGCGCCAAGCCCGACGAAGAAACCAGCTACTACCTGTTTGTTACCGACGACGCCGACCGGCTGATCGGCGTGGTCTCGCTGCGCCAGCTGATTGTCGCCGATCCCCTGACGCCGCTACGTGAGATCATGAGCGAGGATGTGTTCGCGGCTGAGGTCGGCACAGATCAGGAAGAGTGCGCCCGGCTGCTGGCCCGCTACGACCTGCTGGCGCTGCCGATCGTGGACGACGACCGCAAGCTGGTAGGCGTGGTCACCGCCGACGATCTGATCGACGTGATCGAGGAAGAGGCGACCGAGGACATTTATCACCTGGCGAATCTGGATGCCGACGAAGATGTGTACGACAATATCTTCCGCTCGTCGCGCCGCCGCCTGACCTGGCTCTTTATCAACCTACCGACGGCAGTGCTGGCGGGCTGGGTCGTCAGCCGCTTCACCGGCGTCATTCAGGTGGTGCCAATCCTGGCGGCGTTCGTGCCGATCATCGCGGGACAGGGCGGCAACGCCGGGATTCAAACACTGACGCTGATTGTGCGCTCCCTGGCGCTGGGCGAGATCACACTGCGCGACAGCTGGCGCACGCTCAGCCGCGAGATGACGATCGGCCTGGTCAATGGCCTGATCTTTGGCATCTGCGTGGGGCTGCTGGGCATGTTCTGGCAGGGCAGCCCCATGATCGGCGTGGTGGTCGGCGGCGCGATGATGCTGAATCTGGTCGGCGCGGCGATCTCGGGCACGGTGGTGCCGCTTGGCCTGCGCTTTCTCAAAGTCGATCCGGCGCTGGCCTCGGGTGTGATCGTGACGACCGTGACGGATGTAACCGGCAACTTTGTGCTGCTGGCGCTGGCGACGCTGCTGCTGGTGGCGAATACTTAACGAACAAAAGGCAACCGTAAAGGGCGTGATCAATCACGCCCTTTACGCACTTTGTGTCCACTACATTTGTTCAGAACGCTGTTACAGCCATTTGATGCGGCGGAAGAAGGCGATCACGCCCACCGCGATCGCGACCATGAGGCCGAGCGCCCAGGCGTAGCCGTAGCGCCAGTGCAGCTCGGGCATGTAGTCGAAGTTCATACCATAGATGCCCGCCACGATCGCCACCGACATCAGCACGATCGAGGTGACCGTCAGCGCCTTGACGACCTGGTTCAGCTGGTTCGACTGGACCGAAAGAAACGTATCCAGTGAGCTGGCCAGCAGATCGCGGTAGGTATCGATCGCGTCCACCACGCGAATGATATGATCGTATACGTCCTGGAGATAGGTCACATCGTTCTCGTCGAAGACGCGAATATCGCGCCGCAGCATCACATTGAGCACATCGCGCTCGGGCGTGACGACGCGCCGGATTTGCAGCAGATCTTTTTTGAGCTGAAAGATCGATTCCAGCGCGCTATCGTCGAACTTGCCGAAGATTTTCTCTTCCAGCTCTTCTACGCGATCGGCGATACGATCCATCACCGGAAAATAATCGTCGACGATTGCATCCAGTAGCGCATACACCAGCGAGCCGACATCCTGGCCCAGCGGCGAAGACGGCGATTGCCAGCGGCGCACGGTCTCCTGGATCTGACTGATCGGCTCGTCGTGAACCGTGACCAGATAGTTCGATCCGATGAACAGGTAGAGCGGCGACGTCGAAAGCTGGTACTGCTCGTTCATTTCCATGCAGTAGAACACAACAAAATAATAATTGTCGTAGCTATCGACTTTGGGCCGCTGGTGATGGCGAGTGGCATCTTCGATCGCCAGCGGATGAAAGCCAAACTCCTCGCGCAGCTTGTGAAAGTCTTCCTGGCTCGGCTGGGTGATGTCAAACCATAGCGTTAGATCAGGATGTTCGCGGAGGTCGCTGATATCTTCGGCGGTAACTTCTGAGAGAAAGCGGCCTTTTTCACGGCACACAATTAATTCATGCATACAAGTATCTCTCCCGTCCGGCATGTCATCATGTGGAGACCACGCTATCGTATCACGAACCAGGCCAAGGACAAGCCCCCAATCGAGCCGTCGATACGAGGACATATCGTACGCGGGCAGGCATGACTTGACGGCCGCGCCGGTTGGCGTTCACAATACAGCCACATGCGAGATACAGCTTACGATCACATCATGGCACGCGAAACACGGCCACGACCGGTAGTCGATAGTCTTACCTGGCTCACGGCGGCAGCCGCCGGACGGCGTCCACGGGTCGGGCCGCTCCGCAGCGGAATCGGCGCGGGTCGCTTCCAGCATGGCGAGTGGACTGCGCTGCTGAGCCGTTTTACGCATATCGATGGTACGATCGACTATGGTACAATGGTCCGCGTTCGCCGGCTGGTCGAGGTTTATCTGCGGCGGCTGGCGGAGGCCGATCCCGAAACGTTCGCCGATGCCGACGACCAGCTCGCGTTCTACCTCAACGCCTACAACGCGATCGCCGTGCATCAGGTGCTGCGCTCCTACCCGGTTCGCTCGATCCGCCAGATTCCCGGCGCGCTGACGAGGCCGTATCCTATCGGACGTCGCAACGTTTCATTAAATATATTGCACGCCAGCATCTTGCGCACCTTCGGCGATCCGCGCATCCACGCCGCGATCAATCCCGCCACCCGGGGCAGCGGACCACTTCAGCCGCAGGCGTTTAGCGGCTCGGGGTTGCAGCAAGAGCTTGACGCAGCCATGCGACGCCTCCTTAACGATCCAGCCCACGGCGCGCGCCTGGAAGTAAAAACAAAAAGTATTTATATTTCGTCTATTTTTCGTTTATTCGGCGGCGACTTTTTACAGCCACATACGATGCCCAGCCTTGTGGGCCTCGTCGCAGGATGGATGAATACAGCACCACTGGTGATGGTTGTAGCGCCGTATCTGCCATCGGAACTAGCGATTGCAGTGCGGCAAAATCAACTAGACGTTCGGTTTTTGCCCTACGTTTGGACACTCAACGACCGCGTGTCCGGCTATTAAAAACCACCGCCATCTACTTGCCAGCACAACCTTTCAGCGCTCCACAACGATAGTAAAACCCTTAATCAATACTTAAGAACATTTGTAAAAATGATCTTAATAAGTTACAATTAATCAACTATTTGTCCTCGTATAGATTGTCGGCAATAGCTATGAGTCAGTCCTCACCAGAGCCAAGTGCCTCTGCTGGACTCGCGCCATCAATCGCCGCTATCAGCCGTGCCCATAACCGTAGTGAACTACTCGCAACCTTGCAGGCACAGCTTGAGCAGCACACAGACGCGCGGTCCATGCAGCTCATATGGAGAGCCAAAGGTTCAAACCAGAAGCTCTTCCGTAACCAGCCATCGCTGCGCATGCCCGATCCGGGCGAGCGTCTACAGCTGACCGCCGGCGAAATCGTCGAGACGGAGAGCTTGACGTATCTACCGATTCTGGTGCTGAACAAACTTCGTGGCTGGCTTGTCCTGCAATCGCTGCACGTCGATCCCGCTGTGCTGGAGCTGGTAACCCACGCCGGCACCGTCCTCTCGCTGACGGAGCGACGCGGCCCGCAGAGCGATGCCAATCGCGAGCTGGCGATCATGGACAGGATCGGCGCGATGCTCTCCAGCACGCTCCAGCTTGATCAGCTGATGACGAATCTGGCTGAGATCGTCCGGGAGCTGGTTACCGCCGATGACTTCTATATCACGCTGGAAGACGATCGCACTAATGAGATCTCGTTCAGCTATATGTCCTCCGAGCTGGCCGACGCGCTGCCGGATCGGCGCTGGTCGCGCAACATTGGTATGACTGGCCTGATTATGCGCACGGGTGAGCCGATTGTCACCGACGATTATCTGACCGAATGCGCCCGCCGCGGTATCACGCCGCAGGGCCCGCCAGGAATGCCCTTCAGCCATGCCTGGCTCGGCATGCCGCTGCGCCACCATGATCGCATCCTGGGCGTGATGGTCGCCAGCAGCCACGATCCGTCGTTCCGCTACGACGAAAACGATGTGCATCTGCTCTCGTCAATAGCCGCGCAAGCAGCCGCAGCCGTCGCCAACGCGCAGCTTTACCGACGTGTTAAGCAGCAGGCCACGCAGCTTCAGGCGATCAATGAGATCGGGCGCAAGATCAGCGCAACCCTGGACCTGGCTCAGGTGCCGATGCTGATCATGGATGGCTTGAAAGAAGCGCTGGATGTTGAAGACGGCGCGATCCTGATCGAAGATCCGACGACGGGCGATCTGGTCGTCCAGTACAGCATTCTGACCAAGCCGGCCAAGCGGCTGCCCAAGGGCAAAGGGCTGGCCGGAGTTGCGCTGCGGACGCACAAAGTCCAGATCGCCAACCACATCGAAAACGATCCCCGGCTCTTCACCGTCACCGAGCATAAAGATCTTAATGGCGTTGCTCCTACAACCTCGCTGATCTGCGCGCCGCTCGAAGGACGGCAGCGGCTGCGCGGCGCGATCCAGCTGCGTAACAAGCGTAGCGGCAACTTTACGCTCGACGATGCCCAGCTGCTGGGCGCGGTCGCCGAGCAAGCCGCCGTCGCGCTGGAAAACGCCGAGCTTTACACCGACGCCGACATCGCGCTGACGATGCATATGACGGATCTTGAGCAGCGCAACCGGCAGCTGACCAAGATTGTCGGCCTCAGCGATGCGCTGCGCTCAAGCAACGACCTGCGCGAAGTCGGGCAGCAGATCGTCACGACGATTCAGGGCATGACCGGCAGCCCGCGCGTGGCATTGGCGCTGGCCGAGATCGAGCGACCGCATCTGCGCGGCCTGGTGCAGATCACCAGCGACGGCAAGGTGGTTATGCCCGCGCGTGGACAGCGCCAGCAATGGCTGCCGCTCAGCACCGTCGACGAGGTGCTGAGCCAGGCGGAAAAGCTGAGCACCGTGACCTATCACATCGGTGAGCACGAGCTTGCGCCGGGGTTCAAAGACAGCATCGCGCTGACGCTGCTGGATAATGCCGGCGCGCTGGCAGGGCTGATCCTGATCGACCAGCCGGAAGATCAGCGCAATTTCTTCTCGCGCGCGATGCTTCAGGAGCTTGAGATCGTGGCTAACCAGGCGGCAGCAGCGATCGTCAACGCGCGCCTGGCCGACGAGCAAGAGCAGGCTGTGGATCGGCTGACGGCGCTGAACGCGCTGAGTCTGGCCGTCACAACCGCGCGGCTATCTACCGACGAGGTCATGGATATGACTGTGCGCGGCGCGATCGGCACGACCAACGGCGTAGGCGGCGGCGCCTACGTGCTGGGCCGCGACGATCAGCACCGGCATATGGTGCTGAACCTGCACGAGGGCTCGGACGCAGCGCTGGTGCCGCAGCTCAGGCGCATCACCGACGACTACATCGAGCTGACCGACGGCGCAATTCCCGAGACGCTGCGCGATCAGGGTGTGCAGAGCCTGCTGATCGTGCCGGTGCGCGGCGCTCAGTCCACCCTGGGCGGCCTGTGGATCGGCTACAGCTACCCGATGGTTGCGGCTGCCGAGCGCGAGATGGTTGTGCTCTACGCCAAGACGGCGGGCGCGGTTCTGGAAAACTGGCACCTGTTCGATCAGGTCAGCAACGCACATGATCGCCTGGCCTCGATCCTGGCATCGACCGCCGAGGGTATGCTGCTGGCGACACGACAGGGCCAGATCGCGACTGTGAACGAGGCGCTGACCAATCTGCTCGGCATTCCCAACGAGTCGCTCGAAGGCCGGATGATCAATGACCTCTGCGGGCATCCAGAGCTGGAAGCTATCCGCGAGCATCTGAACGAGATCTGCAACTCGATCCGCTGCGTGTCGCGCGGGCACTGCTCGGCGCATGAGGGCGAGTTCGTGCTCTCCGGCCCGGTGACGCGCAATCTGGCCTGGACGGTCATGCCGGTGCGGGGCAATACCAAGAAGCACACGGCAGCGCTGCTGGTGCTGCAAGATGTGACGGCGGAGCGTCAGCGCGAGAAGCTGCGCCAGGATCTGGCCTATATGATCGTTCACGATCTGCGCTCGCCGTTGACTAATATGATGGTCTCGACGGATCTGCTGCTCAAGCAGATCAGCGGCCCGATCAACAACGCCCAGGAGCGTATCATCCAGATCGCCAGCGATAACAGCGAGCAGATGCTGGATCTGGTCAACGCGCTGCTCGATATTCCGCGTCTTGAGCAGCGCCAGCTTGAGCTACAAACCCAGCCGGCGGAGCTGTTCGAGCTGGTCGAGGGCGTGTTTGCGCGCATCGAGCGCATCGCGAGCGAGCGGCATATTCGGCTGCATAACAACACCATCGAGCTGCCGCCGATCTGCGTAGATATTTCGCTGACGCGCCGTGTGCTGCAAAATCTGGTCGACAACTCGACCAAGTTCAGCCCGCAGAACGGCCAGATTTTTGTCAATGCTCAGGTCGCCACGCCCGATATGTTGCCATCGAATCACGCGCCCGGCAGATGGGCGCTGCTTGAAGTAGCCGACGAGGGGCCGGGCGTGCCAGAAGAGTTCCGTGGGATTATCTTTGAGATGTACGGTCAGGCGCCGCAGGGGAAAGGCCGTGGCACCGGCCTGGGGCTAGCCTTCTGTAAGCTGGCGATCGCTGCGCATGGCGGGACGATCTGGATCGAAGAGCGGCCCGAGGGCGGCGCGCTCTTCCGCTTCACACTGCCGCTGCTATAGTTTGGATCGAACATGCTCATCGTCGAGCTGAGGGCCTCGCGTACTGCGAGGCTCTTATCTATGCAGCGGCCGATGTTCGCAAACTTGTGCTACCCTTAGCGCAGAGGTACAATAAAATAGCCAACGCATATACGATCTTCCCCGCAGCCTAACAAGCCAGAAAATGTAGCAGGTAGCATGCCAGATCTAACCTATACCTCAATCAAAGATCCAGCCGCCTTCGAGGAGCGGCTCAAAAATGTTCCGCTCTCGCCGGGTGTCTATTTATGGAAAGACACGAGCGGTAAGATCCTCTATGTCGGCAAATCCAAAGTGCTGCGCGACCGGATGCGCTCATACTTTGGCGCGCCAAAGGGCCTGAGCGGCAAGACCCGCCGCCTGGTCTCGCTGGTCGCCGACTTCGATTATATTCTGACGTCCAGCGAGCTTGAGGCGCTGGTGCTTGAGATGAATCTGATCAAGCAGCACCGGCCCAAGTACAACGTCCTGCTCAAGGACGATAAAAGCTATCCCTACATCAAGATAACGCTGCAAGAAACCTGGCCGCGCGTCTTCACCACGCGCAAGGTCACCGACGACGGCTCGCGCTATTTCGGGCCGTTCGCCTCGGCGGGCTCGGTGCGCGCCACGCTCAAGCTGTTGAACAAGCTGTTCAGCTTCCGCCCGCCTTACGATTGCTCCGACGTTAAGTTCGATCGGCACCGGCGCATGGGCAAGCCCTGCATGTACTACGACATCCGGCGCTGTCTCGGGCCGTGCGTACCGAATCTGACCTCGAACGAGGAGTATCGCAAGGCGATCCAGGATGTGTGTCTGTTCCTTGAGGGCAAGTCCGAGCAGATTGTGCGCGATCTGCGCCGCAAGATGCTAGCAGCTTCTGAGAATCTGGAGTTCGAGCGCGCCGCCTATATCCGCGATCAGATCGAGGCGCTGGAAAAGGTGCTGGAGCGACAAAAGGTGCTCAAAACAGCCTCGACCGATCAGGATGTGATCGCGTTTGCTCGCGAGGATGGCTCGGCGGTGGTGCAGGTGTTTTTCGTGCGCGGCGGCAAGTTGGTTGGCGCGGAGCCTTTTACGCTGGAGGGCGCCGAAGACTCCGACAATCAGGAGCTGCTGACCCACTTTCTCACGCAGTTCTATGATTCGGCGGCTTCGATCCCGACCGATATTCTGCTGGCCGAGCATCCCGAAGAGGCCGAGATTATCGAGCGCTGGCTGGAGCAAAAAGGCGGGCATCGCGTGTCGCTGACGGTGCCGCGCCGGGGCGAGAAGCGCCAGCTGCTGGATCTGGCCGCCAAAAACGCGACCCAGAAGCTGGAAGAGGTTAAGCTCAAGTGGCTCAACTCGTCGCAGCGCTCGATCGGCGCGTTGACCGAGCTGCGCGATCTGCTGGATCTGCCGGGACTGCCCCGCCGCATCGAGTGCTACGATATTTCCAACACGCAGGGCACCAACTCGGTCGGCTCGATGGTCGTGTTCGAAAACGGCGAGTCGAAAAAGGCCGAGTACCGGCGCTTCAAGATCAAAACCATCCAGGGCGCGAACGACGTCGCCTCGCTACAAGAGGTGCTGCGGCGACGCTTCCGGCGTGCGCAGCAGGCGCAGGGCGAGCTGGTCGAGATCAACAGCGCGACCGATCCCGATCTGCCGCCGCCCGATCTTGTGGACGCGCCAGATCCCTCGGATCGCGGCCAGACGAGCGCCGACGGCCAGGAGATCGATGAGCGCTGGGCCGAGATACCGGATCTGCTCATTATCGACGGCGGCAAGGCGCAGGTCAACGCCGTCAAAAGCGTGCTGGACGAGCTGGGCTTTGGGCATCTGCCGCTGGTCGGCGCGACCAAAGGGCCCAACCGGGATCGCTTTGACCTCCAGCTGCCCGGCGCTCCCAAACCGATCGAGCTGCCGCGTACATCGCCGGCGCTGCATCTGGTGCAGCAGATCGACGAGGAGGCGCACCGCTTCGCGATCACCTATCATCGCAAGCTGCGCGACAAAAACACCTTTACGTCGCCGCTCTTCGACGTTCCCGGCATTGGGCCGAAGCGCAAGCAGGCGCTGATCAAACACTTTGGCTCGCTTGATGCTATTCGGCAGGCTTCGATCGACGAGCTGGCGGCGGTTCCCGGCATGAATCGCAAGGCCGCCGAGGAGCTGAAGCAGTTACTATAGAACAAAGGAACCAAAGAACCAAAGAACAAGAAAAACTTTTTGTTTGCTTGTTCACTTGTTCTTTTGTTCTGTCTTGATGAGCTTGCCACATGCTACTCATGCTCGTACAATAGAAAACCATGATATTCGGAAAGGGTTCGCATGTCATCGACGCATACTGCTCGTCCTGTTAGAGCGCTCTTTGTCCTGTTGCTGGTTGGGGCGCTGCTGCTTGTAGGATGCCAGGGAGTCACGACGATTCCCGAAGTGCCGGTCGCCGAGGGGCCAACCTCATCTGCCGCGCCGTCTCCCGCAGCCACATCCACGCCCGAAGCCTCCGCAAGCGCAGAGCCGCTGAATGAAACAGCAGAACCATCGAACTCCCCCTCCGATGCCACGCCAGAAGCTACACCCGAGTCCAGCGCTCCCGCCTCAGCCGCGACACCCCGGACCACCACAGATGCCGGTCTGGCCACGATCGAGTCGCTGAGCGAGAACTTTATGCCGCGCCGCGATCAGATCGAGCTGGCGTATGAGTTTGGCCGTACGCAGGGCAAGGAGCGCGCCGCGCGCACGGAGCCGCTGGATGTACAGGTCGGCGACAAGCAAGCCTTTAACGTCACCAACGTTAACACAAACGAAAACTACGTCGTTACTGCGACGCTGGTGCTGGCCCTTGATCATGTGCTGGTCTATGTCGAAGACGGCGTGGAGCTCGATATGCAAGATCTTGAGCAGTCGGCGCGCCAGTTCAACGACGAGATCTACCCGCGCAATCGCGAACTGTTCGGCTCCGAGTGGTCGCCCGGCGTCGACGGCGATCCACGGCTGACGATTCTTAACGCGCGGATCGAGGGCGCCGGCGGCTATTTCTCCGGCAGCGACGAGGTGCCGCGCAGCGTGAATCGCTTCTCGAACGAGCGCGAGATGTTTTATATCAACATCGACGATCGCGTGCCGGGCACGACTTCGTACGGCGATGTGCTGGCGCACGAGTTCCAGCATATGATCCAGTGGAACGAGTCCGAGCGGCCCACCACCTGGACCAACGAGGGCCTGTCGCAGCTAGCCGAGGAGCTTAACGGCTTCACCGAGTCGGTTATCAACGTCGCGCCCTCGTATCTGATCAATCCTGATCTCCAGCTCACCGACTGGGCCGACAATCCCCAGGATGCGATCGCGCACTACGGCGCCTCGTATCTCTTCCTGACCTATTTCTATGAGCAGTACGGCAAAGATCTGGATCTGAAAACGCTGATCCGTGAAGGCGCGGGCGAGCGGCTGGAGCTTTTCGCCGAGACTGCCCAACAGCTCAATCCCGACATCCAGGACTTTGGCGACATCTACGCCGACTGGTCGATCGCCAATCTGATCAACGACTCGCGCTTTGGCCAGGGCCGCTACGCCTACTCGCAGCTGCCTGAGGACTTCAGGGTCAGCCCTGAGCAACTGCCCAACAACGGCGACGAAGAGACGGTCGCGCAGTTCGGCAGCGATTTCTATGAGATTCCTCAGGACGACCAGGAACGTATTTTGAGCTTCGATGGAAGTGATACAATTGGGGTAGTCGACACCGAGCCGGAGGACTCCGCGATGTGGTGGAGCAATCGCGGCGACAGTGGTAACAGCACTCTGACGCGCACGCTCGATCTGCGCAACGTTTCCAGCGCGACCCTTCAGTTCCGGCTCTGGTATGACATCGAGGCCGACTACGACTACGGCTTTGTTGCGGTCTCGACCAATGGCGGTGAGACGTACACCACACTTCAGGGGCGCTACACCACCACCGAAGACCCGCAGGGCGCCAACTGGGGCAACGGCTACACCGGCGTCAGCACCGACGAGGGCGACATTGCCGAGTGGGTCGACGAGCAGATCGATCTGACGCCCTATGCCGGCCAAGAAGTTCTGCTGCGCTTCTCGCTCGTCACCGACGACGCTTTCAACCGGCCCGGCATGGTGATCGACAATATTCGCGTGCCGGAGATCAACTTCAGCGACGATGCCGAGACCAACAGCGCAGGCTGGAGCGCGGCAGGCTTTACACGCACGAACAATCTTCTCCCCCAACAATGGGAGATTCGGCTGGTTCGGATCAGTGGCCGCGCTGTTACGTTTGAACCACTACAGCTCGACGCGCAAAACCGTGGTGAGTATCGGCTGGGGCCGAACGAGCGCGGGGCGCTGGTTGTGATGGCGACCACGCCGCACACGACTGAGCGCGCCAGCTATGCGATCTCGGTGACCAATCCTTAGCAGGGATACACAAGGTTGTTCAGGCTAAGCGGTACGATGGAAGATGAGGCGCGCTTCTCTAGCGATCGCTAAACGCTGCTCAGTAGCGCCTCGTCTTTCAGGTCAAATATAGATACAGGATCAGGAAGTGGCACAGCAATCAACGAAAGGAGCAGCGGTAATGGAGCACGCGCCGGAACAACTCTCGATGGAACTACCGCAAGCCGTCGAACAGCCAGGTGTGGTCCTTGTCGTCGAGGATGATCCAGGCACCGGCCAACTCCTCACTGATTTCCTGAGCTCAGAAGGTTATGATGTACGTTGGACGAGCGATCCCGAAGAAGCGGTGGCGCTCGTCGAACAGGGCGTTCCTGATCTGATTCTGCTGGATGTGATGCTGCCGCCGATCAACGGCTACGAGGTATGTCGGCGGATCAAAGCGGTGCAGGGCCTGTTCACGCCCGTGATTCTGCTGACGGGTCGCAACAGCGTCAAGGATAAGCTGCGCGGCTTCGAGGCCGGCGGCGATGATTATGTCGTCAAGCCTTTCATCAACGACGAGCTGCTGATTCGTGTCCGCTCCATGATCCGTATTCGGATGATGGAGCGCGAACATGTGCGCCTCTCCGCCGAGCTGGCGATGATGGTCGAGACCAACGCGCAGCTCTACGAGCAGGCCCGCGACGACGCCGATATCAAGGCCGCGCTGTTGCAAGAGCTTAATCACCGCGTGCGCAATAATCTCGCGGCGATCAGCGGCTTTCTGGAAATGGAGCTGTCGCGCGCCGAGCCTGGACCGGCCCAGGATGTGCTTCAGCGCGCCACGGCCCGCGTGCGCTCAATGGCGATCGTGCATGATGTGCTGGCCTCGCATGAGAACCAGCTCGCGCCGTTCCGCGATGTCGCCGAGCGCCTGGCTCGCACAATTCAGCCCTTCTACGATCCGCATATGCAGGCGACTACCACCGTCACCGGCGACGCGCTCCTGATCCCGCCGGAGCAGGTCTCGCCCCTGGCGATGGTGCTCAACGAGCTGCTGACCAACAGCTTTCGCCATGCATTTCTGCCCGGCCACACCGGCAACGTCGACGTAGTCCTATCCGAAAAGCCGCGCACCTACCAGATGAACGTGCGCGATACCGGCATCGGGCTGCGCAACGACCAGGAGACCGCCGGCCGTCGCAGCGGACAGCAGGTTGTGCGGCGCATCGTCGGATCGTATCTCAAAGGCACCTGCACCTGGATCAGCGACAACGGCACGACGGTGTTCGTCGAATTTCCTAAGCCCAAAGAGCAGACGAAACCTTCATAGAACAAATCCAGGTTGAACAAAAGAACAAGCAAAACAAAAGAACAAAGGATCGGGGCTCATCGCCGACCTTTGTTCTTTGTTTTACCTGAAGCAACGATCTTTAGTTTCGGAATTTTGTGTTCGGAGTTCCTGTCTTTTTCGTCTCCTGGTTCTTGGTTCTTGGTTCTCCGTTCTTCTTTTGTTCCCTTGTTCCCTTGTGCTTTTGTTCCTTCGCTTCTTACGCCTCTTCCGGCCTCAGCGCATCGATAATGTTTCCGCCCAGCCCATAGGTCATATAGGCGATCGGCAGCAGGAAAAACCAGTTCGTCGGATCGATCAGCGCGATGACGAACAGGCCAAACAGCGCGACCCGAATCGCCAGCGGCGAGTCGAAGATCAGCTGCTCGGGATTGGGAAAGCGCAGCGTGCTGATCATCAAAAAGGCCGCGAACAGCACAATCACCGCCATCAGCACCGCGTTCAGCCGCGAGGGAAACATCGCCAGGCCGGTGATCGTCAGGCCGGCCGCCGGGATTGGCATGCCCGTGAAAAAGCGGCCGGTGGCCGCTGAGATGTTGTAGCGGGCCAGCCGCGCGGCGCCGCAGCAGACAAACAGGCCCGAGATCGTAACCCACAAGATCCACTGGCCCGGCAGCGAGTTGTCGCGGAAGAAGCCCTCATAGACCAGCAGCGCCGGCGCAACCCCAAACGACACCACATCGGAGAGCGAGTCCAGCTCCTTGCCGAAGAGCGAGCTGACCCGCAGCGCGCGTGCTACCCGGCCATCCAGCGCATCACACAGCGCCGCCAGGCAGATCGTGAGCGCGGCCCAGTGAAATGAGGTTTCTCCCTCGATACCCGCTTCCATCGCATGAACGACCAGCGTGATCGCGATAAAGCCGCAGAATAAATTCGCGGTCGTCAACAAGTTCGGAAACCAGCACCGCTTATCCATTCCATACTCCCATTGGCGTTACGCCTGCTGATACACGCATCCCAGCAACTACCAAGGGACGTGCCGCAGTTGCGGGGACCAGCACATCCGTCCGCGATCCAAACTTAATGATGCCGAAGCGCTCTCCGGCCTGTAGTTCGTCGCCAACAGCGGCGTGACACACAATTCGTCGTGCGACCAAACCTGCGATCTGAACAATCAACACCGGCCCATGCGGCGTCTCCAGGCCAACATAGTTTCGCTCGTTGACCTCATGCACATCCTCGCCCCAGGCCGCCGCAAAGCCGCCCGGCATATGTTCCACGTAGCGCACCGTGCCCTGTGTCGCCGATCGATTCACATGCACATCGAAGAGCGACAAAAACGTTGCGATTCGTAACGCGCGCCCTTTGATGAAGCGCGGCTCGTCCACCTCTTCCACACGCAGCACGCGTCCATCTGCGGCGCTATAGAAAAAATTCCCGTCGGCCGGTAGATCGCGCTGTGGATCGCGGAAGAAATAGGCTGCGCCCAGCGTCAGCGCCAGCGGCAGCACGGCGAGCCGGCGCGAAAAAAACGCCGTCGCTCCGGTGAGAGCGGCGCCGGCCCCGAGGATCGATAGTCCTTCGGGAGCGATGCCGGGTACACTCTGAGCAAGGCGTTGTGATGGTGTATTTCTTAATTGCATTTGGTAAAAAAGTTATGAAGATAAATCAGTTGTGTGCATTATACGGAAAGCGTGACTTATTGACAAATAGAACGCCGTGTACGTTGTTTCCAGTACACGGCGTGTCATCGCTTCCAGGACTATTGAGCTACGGAATATCCACAATCTTGATGAAGTTGGTCGCTCCACGCGCCGGCAGCGGATGACCGCCCGTCATCACGATCCGGTCGCCGCTCTCTACACACTCGTGCTCCTTGAGCATATTTTGCATATAGTTCGTCAGATCGTCCAGCCGGTCGATCGGCGGGCAGATGAAGGGCTTGACGCCCCAGTAGAGCGATAAACGGCGCGCCACGTGCTGCTCTGGCGTCAGCGCAAAGATCGGCACGCGCGGACGATCTTTCGAGACCAGCCGCGCCGTATAGCCCGACTGCGTAAAGGCGACGATAGCGCGCACATCCAGCGTCCGGGCGATGGTGCGGGCGGCATGGCTGATCGCCTGGGAAGAGTCGGCGTGCTTGCTCACATGATGGGCGCGATGCAGAACATCGCTCTGCTCCCGGTAGCGCGCGCTTTCCTCGGTCGTCACGGCGATGCGATGCATCATCTGCACAGCCTCGACCGCAAACTCGCCGACGGCGGTCTCGCCGCTGAGCATAACCGCGTCGGTTCCGTCGAAGATCGCGTTGGCCACGTCGCTGGCCTCGGCGCGCGTCGGGCGCGGATGATGGATCATCGACTCCAGCATCTGGGTGGCGGTGATCACCATCACGTTATGGGTAGATGCCGCCTGAATGATCGTCTTCTGGGCCAGCGGCACCTGCTCGGGCGGCATTTCCACGCCCAGGTCGCCACGCGCAACCATTACCACATCGGTCACTTCAAGAATCGCATCAAGATCATCCAGCGCTTGCGGCTTCTCGATCTTGGCCACGACCGGCGTGTTGGCTCCATGCGCGGCGATCAGATCCTTGAGCTGCTGCACATCTGCCGCGCGGCGCACAAACGACATCGCTACGAAATCGACGCCGTGTGCCAGGCCGAACTCCAGGTCTTCGCGATCCTTGTCGGTGATCGCCGAGGTGCTCACCGCTGTACCCGGCAAATTGATGCCCTGATGCTCACGCAGCGAGCCGCCCTGCACCACCTGCGTCACCACATCCTGGTCGCGCACGGCTGTCACCAGCAGCTCGATCAGCCCATCCGAGAGCAAAATCCGGTCGCGAGGCTGAACATCACGCGGCAGATCCTGATAGGTCGTCGACACGCGCCGTGCATCGCCCTCGATCTGCTCAGTCGTGATCGTAAACGACGCGCCGTCCTGTAGCAGCACCGGCATGTCGTTTTTGAGCGGACCTGTGCGAATCTTGGGCCCTTGCAGATCTTGAAGGATCGCAACCGGCTTGCCCACCGCCTCAGACTGCGCCCGAATACGCGTGATCCGCTCGGCGTGTTCTTCATGGGTGCCGTGAGAAAAATTCAAGCGCATCACATCAACACCGGCTTCGATCAAACGTCGAATGCTGGCGTCGCTATCGCTGGCGGGGCCGAGAGTTGCTACAATTTTTGTACGTCGCATGGCAGTTATGGCAAGGTAGCAAGTACAGGCGCACGGAGCCAAACTTGGCTACCCACTAGGGATCAACTGTTATGTGATCCTTGATGTTGTTAAACAACGCCGGGCCGATGCCTTTGACATCCTGGATGTCTTCGATCCGCTTGAATGGGCCGCTGGTCGTACGATACTCGACAATCGCCTCTGCTGTCGCCGGCCCGATACCATCTAATGTGTTGAGTGTCGCAGCATCCGCCTGGTTGATGTTGACCGTACCATCGACTGAGTCGGCGGCTGACGGCTCGGCTGGCGCTGTCTGCGCTGACTCACCAACCCTCGGAACGCGAACTTGCTGACCATCCGTCAAGTGCGATGCCAGATTAATCTTTTCGCGATCGGCATCTGGTGCGAAGCTACCGGCGGCTTCGATCGCATCCACGATCCGGGCCGGGCTTTCCAGATAATACACGCCAGGCTGTTGAACAGC
>DASWTW010000187.1:0-22169 GCA_036401895.1 Herpetosiphonaceae bacterium
TCAGACCGAGCAGCCAGCGTCCAACCAGCAGGCCGACGATGACTTGCACCAGGTAGCTGACCAGGATCGCAAAGCCGGTGAGCACGGTGCTAAAGGCCGCCGTTCCCAGCACAAAGGTGATGCCCGCCAGACCGCCCAGCGTGAGCCAGCCGAACAGCACCATCAGCAGGATCGCGACAAACGGAATCAGCCCCAGCAGCACGATCGTGCCGATGAAGCCAACGGCGCCCCAGCCGGCGGTTGCGAGTGGGCGGCTGCGAACCGTCGTGCCCAGCGCGCCGATCCATGTGGGAACCAGCCACAGCAGGAGCAGGCCAATCGCCAGCAGCGTGACATAGCGGCGCACGAGATCGATCAGCCACTGGTAGGGATTGGTCGTGGGCGCCGTGGTGGCTGGCGTCGGGGTGCGGGTGATGCCGTTCTCGACCTGTGCCGCCGTGCTGATCTGCCCATCCTGTGGCGCCGTGTAGCTCAGCTTGCCGCCGATCTGCGCGCCGTCATCCACCGTCAGCCCGGAGCGCACCGCTGGCATAGCAATGCCGACTCCCGGCGACCAGGGCATGACGACGACATCGTCGCGTCCGCCGACGCTCACATTGACATCACGTCCAACTGTGCCGCGCAGCTCCAGCGCCGCGAAGCCGCCCTCGACGCTGCCGCGCGTTGTGCCGGCTAAGAGCGCCTGACTGCCGCCCAGGTAGGTGTCGCCGCCAAAGGTGCTGCCGGCCTGTTGCTCGATGCTCGTCGCGCCGCCCAGCACATCGTCGCCGATCTGCGCCTGCGGCCCGAACTGAATCGCCATGCCGCCAACGCGCACATCGTCGCGTACGCTGCCGTTGACGACTACGGCTTGTCCAGCGGCCATCAGGTCGCCTTCGACGGTGCCGTTGATCGTTACGTTTGCGCCGACGGCCAGCAGATCGCCCTGAATGGTGCCGTCCACGATGATCGTGTTCGCCGCGACGTACAGATCGTCGGGGATGACCTCGTTCGCGCCGATGACCACACGCTCGCCTGAGCGACGGTCGGCGGCGAGCGCCGGTGTTGCGCCGAGGAGCGCCGCGACCAGCGCTACGGTCACGAGCATGAACACGCGACGGAGCACATACGAAGTATGCAGTTGCATACAAACCTCCCCAGGAGAGCGATCGAGGTGGGCTACACAATGGAGTGATAGTCTGGATGTGCTGAGCGAATCCATGCGCTGAACACACAATCAGCCCGCAGGCTCCCCTGTACCTTTGTTTCAAGATAGCATCGACTTGCCGCTCGGATCAGAAAGATCCACTGGTGCTCGGTAGAGGGATGGCAACGATGGAGCCCAGCGACCTGCTCATCCGCGTGCTTCGTGGATGCTCGCCAGCGCTTCTGGACCATGACTGAGCTGGAAGAGCCCGCGCGCGATCAGGAGATACCAGACCAGCAGCACGGCGAGCGATACCAGCGGGAGCACAACGCCAATCACCGGCAGGAGCAGGCCGAGCGCCGCGATAGTTCCAGCCGGGAACGGGCATAGCCGGGGCAAATGCGCCCAGATAGGTGGTAAGCATCGACTGTCCAGCCGCGACCAGCGATGCGCGCTGCTGCGTCGCGCTGCGCATGGCTACACCTCCTGTTGCAGCGCTGGCTGAAGCTGCGCAGCCAGGCTGTTGGCCCAGGCACGGATCGCCGTCCAGTCCCGCGCATCGCTGGGTGGTGCCTTGCCGGCCAGGACATTGATCGGGAAGCGGAGCTTCGACGGGTCGAAGACGCCGCCAAACAGTTCACAGGCGACCGGGCTCAGCCAGGGAAACCGTGCCAGCTCGGCGGCGAGCTGTTCCCGCGAATCGTGCCACTCCTTGGCATCATGCGGATCATGCACGGGGCCGAGCGTGAACAGCGCCACAGGGCGCTCCATCAAGGCGGCACGGTGCCGCGCCAGGAACCGGCGGGCGTCTTTGTGCCAGCGGAACATCATCAGCGGAGCCCCCAGGACGACCGCGCTATAGTCTGCCAGGGTCTGCACATCTTGCATGGGTTGAAGATCGGTGGGGAGCCCTTGCTCGCGCAGTGCCGCTGCGATAGCTTCGGCCACTGCTTGGGTTGAACCGTAGCGTGTGGCGTACGCTACCAGCACCGTCGTGTTCATAATACCCTCCTTCGCTCAGGATCATTCGAGGCCAGACGGACGAAGACGGGGTAGATCACCATGATCTACCCCATCTCTCGCTGACGCGCTAGCCCTGGCACTTACCTCTGGTGCGGCGTGGGCTCGTTGGTGGAGATGCCGAAGAGCGTGTAGATCGGACAGAAGCCGACAATACTCGTCACCAGCATCACCGCGGCGATGATGCCGAAGAACCACACGGCCCAGGTTGCGGTGATGTAGCCCAACGCATACAGGATGGCGATCGCGACCGCGATAGTCACACGGATCATGCGATCACCCGTGCCCATGTTGCGTGTCATAGAACCCCACCTCCTTTGGTGGCATCACCAGGAAGTAGCTCCTGCTCCTCATCTGCGCTGTATCTGTAGTCTACAGCTCGACATAAGGCTTGTGCGTGAAGATCAAGCTACCCAGCGTGATGCTCTGGCATCAATCCTCCAGCCCTGCTGCCTCCTCGCTGGCTGTGGTATCAGCATAGTTGCAGACTTCATCGTGAAGAGATCGTTACGGGGCGCTACCAAGCGTTTACCCACGGCGCGGCCAGCAATACCTAGGATCAGGCTATTGATATGTTGCCTGCCTGCCTGGCAGCGATCGGTCTGCAAACGGATAAAAGCGCGTATCTGGACGATCGTGTCATCCTCGGCACTTTGAGGCTTTCTCAAGGAAGCAGATGATGCCCGAGATGCGCCGATTCGGTGGCTCAGGAACGTGAGCGGATACATCGGAGATCGCCATGATTCAACAAGGATACGTACGCCGAATGCGGCGCTGGGGTATCGCCGGCATCGGGCTACTCGTATTCATGAGCAGTGCTTTGATCGTCTGGCGGCGAGGCGAATCGCTCACGCCCTGGATCGTATGGGGCGTGGCCAGTGCTGCGATCGGGCTGTCACTCTGGCGCTATCTTGCCCAGCCCCGTGCTGATCACACCACCGGACGCAGACTGGTGCTGTTCGTGATCGGAACCAGTCTCTTCGGGATCTCGCTGTGGACGCAGCGGAATGTGCAGATCGAAGGGCTATTCTTTGGACTGCTGACGGGCGTCGTCGAGGGCGCGGTGATCCACTATCTGCTGGCCAAGCTCATCGGCCCGCTGCTGTTCGGGCGGATCTGGTGCGGCTGGGCCTGCTGGGTCGGCGCGATCCTTGATCTCCTGCCGTACCGGCGGCCGAACGGTCGGTGTATGCCCTGGACGCAGCTACGCCTCGTGCATTTCGGCCTGAGCCTGCTGCTGGTGGCCGGGCTATGGTTGGGCGCAGGCTACGGGCTGGGTGTCATTGGACCGGTGGCGGTGCTGTGGTTTCTGATCGGTAATGCGATCTACCTTGCCAGCGCGATCATCCTGGCGATCGTGCTCGGCGATAACCGCGCCTTTTGCAAGTACCTATGCCCTATCACCGTACCCCTGAAGTTAACCTCGCGCTTCGCACTGCTCAAAGTCAAAGGCGACTCAAGCCGCTGTGATCAGGATCGAGCGTGCGAGCGCGTGTGCCCGATGGGCATTCGCATCACCGATTACATCCTGGCGAACCAGCGCGTGCTCTCGACGGAGTGTATCCTGTGCCAGGAATGTATCAACGTGTGCGATCACGATGTTCTGAGGCTTTCGGTTGGCTTTGATCGCGGCGGGCTGGAGCTATTGACTGATCGCTTGACTACCGAGGAGCAGCCCGCCGCGTGTTCCGGGTGCATTGACAATCCATAAAAGATGCTGCGGATAGTGAATAATAACATAATGTTTTACCGATAATCAATATTCTTTCCCATCCAATAAACTACACAGTACACCACACGTCAGCCAGACAGCCTAGATAAGGCTATTGGCCGACATGCGGCGTACATTTTCAGGATGGAGGCGTGGTTGCCGGCTCCAGGGTGGAGCGGTTACTGTTTCGCTACGCGGCAGGAGCGCCCTTGAAAACCATCGTCCCACGCGTTGCCGGCACTCCTGTCGCGGCGGAATCGTCCCGGCAGCTGCCCCGAGCTGGTCAGCGCCAAGCTAAGCACATCCGGCATTCAATGGCTACGTTCTCGGCACATAGCGCATCGCCACGGCCCCCGAGGCGAACTCCAGCCGGTCCACGAGTTTCAAATCGACATGCTTCGATAGCCCCGCAAACAACGTCGGCCCGTGGCCTGTGATCCTGGGCTGCACCACGAACTCGTACTCGTCGATCAAGCCCATCTCCGCCAACGTGAGCGGGAGCATCACGCCGCCTACGAACAGTCCCTTCCCCGGCTCTCGCTTGAGCTGCTGAACGGCCTCCCTCAGATTCCCGCGCACCAGCTCCGCGTTCCAATCGACTCGCTCCAGGGTGCTCGACACGACATACTTCTTGGCGGTGTCGATCGTGTGGGCGAAGGAGTCCATCCAGGGTTCCATCCACTCCGGCCGCGCCCCCGTCCGCGCGGCCGGTCGCCACCCGGCCTCCATCAGCTCATACGTCACCCGGCCAAAAATGAGAGCATCGGCCTGGGCGATGGCCTCGGCCGCGTGGTGGTGCAGGTCTGCGTCCGGGACCATGACCCGATGATCGCAGCACCCGTCCAATGTGACATTGATGGAATACCGAAGCGGTCGCATGACGTGCTCCTTAAGTGGGCGAACAAGGGGATAGACGAATCCGATTCGTCTATCCCCTATCGCAGCAACTAATGATCCGTATCATCACCGAAAATAGCAGCACGTGCAAATCAGGCCCCCTCCGGGCCTTCAGCAATGCGATCGCCGCCAACGATCCCAAAAGGATTGCCGCCTACCAGACCATCCTGTGGCAGTTTGTCGCCTGGCTGGCGACCATGCCAGGCGGTGAGCCGTTTGGGATGGACCTGGTCACCATCGGCGCGATTCTGCTCTGGTTATGAGTTTACAGATGCGCCCTAATGAGAAAGCAGCAGCTTACGCGCTTCGCCGGCGGCAACCGTGACCCGCACAACCTGTGCGATCGTTTGGCCGTCGATCGTAGGCACGCCGGCGGTCGCAGAAAAAACCACAGCACTGGCCTGGCCTTTGGCAATGCGATCCGGCCGCCCTTGACCGAGCGCTGAGAGCGATGTGGGCACAAAACCCGGCACGACTTTGGCAATCAGCTGCTGCGCGATATGCGTAGCCGCCGGCGCAATCAAATTGGCAGCGATCGGTCGGCGGGCAGCCACGGCTGGAGCCGAATGCACGATCGCCGCTTTGGGCTGTATAGTCGGGCGTGCGTAGGGCGTGGCCCAGGGATCGCCGAGAATCACAAATGAAAGCAATGTTTTGGCATCATCAGGATCGAGATAGCCCTGGCGTTTGACGAGCTCACGTGTCATCCAATCACGGGCCAGGGTAACGGCTCGGCCGAGCGGGTAGCCTCGGCGAAGGTTTTGGATCGTTTGCTGCGTCAGCAGATCTGCTCCCGCAAGTGGCAGCGAGACACAGCCATACGCTGTTGCCGTGCTGCCGAGAAAGGCCAGCACGCCGCTACTCAGCAGACGCAGCGCAATCGCATTGCGTGTGGTCCTGCCGGCGATCTCAGCGCCGTAGCACGCCTCGCTGATACAGATCATCGCCGGCGCGATCGGTCCCAGATCGTCGGGCGTCAGTGCGATCGGGAGCGGCTGGCTGCCCATGTCTCCAGCGGCCTGCCCATACCAATTCGGCCCTCCCTGGATACCATGCAGGTTGAAAAACAAGAGCCGGCCGTCAGTTGGCCACAGCGACTCAAGCAGATCTGGAGTCGCCGGTGGGCAAAGCACGAGCTGCCGGGAGCTTCCCAGCTCACCATAGATCGTTTTCGAGGGAACCTGCCAGGCAGCCGCTGTCACACCCCAGCTTAAAACCGGCGTTCCAGGCTGGCGGCTGTGTGAAAAATGACGCACAATCGGTCGGGTGAAAAAATTCCCCTGTGGCCCGGTGACCTGCCAGGTCCGATGATACTCGGTAGCCCGCCGGAGCTGATCGATCAAAAATTGCGCATCATTGGAACATGCATCAGGGAAGCGAGCCACGATCAGGTCAGGCGCCAGCTCACTGCCCGACGATCGACAGCCATAAGGATTATCTGACGGGATCGTAGCATCGGCATCCTGGGACGGGTTGGGGAGCTGGTGAAACGGAATAATGTCATCGCCGCCGATCAGCACGATGGCGTCGACATGCTGATCCGCGGCTTCGAGCGAGGCGCAAACCTGATCAACGACTTGTTTGCAGGCTGGAGCAGTATGCTCCACAGCCAGATCGATCGCGCCAAAGTGTTGCAGCGACTCCGGCTGGTCCAGGAGCACGTAGGCGGTGTGAATGCCCCGGTGAGCCAGCGCAGCTCCATAGTCTTTGAATGCTTCGATGATCGCCGCTGCTGTGGCCGCGCCATACTTTTCGACAAACGCGGCATGATGCGTAACCAGCAATGTCGTAGCCGGCCGCGCATCTGCTGCCAGCGGCGCATGGCCAATCAGGCGGCGGGTTGCTTCCTGGATCGTTTGTAGCGCTGCCGCTACTTCACTATCCTGCGTGCTGGTAGCTGGCGCTGGCGTATCAGCGCTTTTCGCCGCTAGCTTGGGATCGGCTGCTCCCTGAGGTTGCAGCGCAACATCTGGTGCTGGGTGCAGCGCCACGAGCGCATCGATGCGCTGAGCCAGGCTCGACGATACGGGGATCACCGGTGGCGGAGGAAGGCGGAACGGCGGCGGGCCTGGTGCGAAGAGGCGTAGAGCGCTTGTCCCGAGCGGATCTTTGCGCAGCGCTTCGCTCAGGTATGCCTGAGATTGGTGGACATCATCAGATAGTGCGCTGGCAAGAAAGAGCGTGGGCGCGCCACACGGCCGGCGCCGTAATAATGGCTGGATCAGTGAGGCCGCTTCCTCTGGCCGATCCACTCGGCGCAGCAGCTCGGCATACCAGATCGCCAGCTCAGGCCATTCGTTGAAGCGTGGCTCAAACGCCTTGAGCAGCGTAAGCGCCAGGTGCGGCTTGGCCTGCGCGACATGATGCCAGACACGGTGCTGCGGGCCGGCTGGATCAAGAATGTCAGCCCGCGCCGCAGCAGCGTCTTGTTCCTGAATTTCGTTGCTGACTGCGGCTAATCCCCGCCATACCCGCAGATCCAGCGGGTCGCGGCCGGCGGCGATCCGAAATGCGGCTGCGGCAAGCCTGGGCTGCTCTTGCAGGCTCAACATCCAGCCACGCAAGACATGGAGCACGGCAATGTCTGGATAAAACTGCTCGATGGCGGAGATCAGCTGTTGCGCCTCAGGCAGCTCGCCAAGACGCAGCAGAATGTCGATCGCCTGGAGCATAGGCGGCAGTGGACGTGCTTCATGCATAGCGCAGCTGAATCCTTGATCTAAGCACGTTCTCCGTGTCTGAGCATTTCAGAGCCGAGACTCAAGAGCTCCTGGATGGCTTCCCGGTAGTTGCCGTCGATACGAACGGCTTTACGTAACGCTTCGGTCGCTTCTTTGAAGCGGCGCAGCCGGCGCAGCGCATACGCGGTCAGCAGGTAATACTGCGCCTCGCTGGGTGACTCGCGCAGGGCGCGCTGCGCTGCCTCGAACGCTTCGATATACGCGCCTTCCGTGTAGTAGGCCCACCCCTGGAGCGCGTGCAGGTCGGCTGCGTGCGGCTCGATCGCCAGCGCGTATTCCAGTGCAGCATGCGCCTCGGACACCCAATCACCTTTGAGCTCAAGCGCGGCTTCGGCTACCACGCGATAAGCCTCGACCAGCGACGAATCGATCGCCAGCGCGCGGCGAGCATCGCGGATCGCTTCTTTGGGCCGGTGTTGCAGGAAATGAATCTGGGCTAGATCCGTCCACGCCTGGGCCAGAGTCCCATCGTGGTGCAGCGCCTGCTGGAGCGATTGGCGCGCGGCGTCGTGGTGTTCAAGCTGAAGCAAGCAATGGCCGAGCCCAGCATGAGCCGCTGCGGCCGACGGCTGATAGTTGATCGCGGCGGTAAAAGCTTCGGATGCTGCTTGCCACTGGCGCTGGCGTACGAGGAGCGTCCCCAGTCCCAGCCATAATTCGGCGTTGGTTGGCTGAACGGTCAGTCCACGGCGGAGAGTCGCTTCGGCCGCAAAGGCATCGCCGGTTTGGAGCAGAAGCTCAGACAGACGAATCCAGTGCTGAGCATGCTGCGGCTCAATGTCGACGGCCTGCGTCAGGTGCGTGATCGCCGGCTGCTGGCGACCTACACGGGTTAGTAGCAGCGCCAGCTCGGATCGCCAGGCAGCATTGGCGGGAACGAGCTGCACCGCCTGTTCGAGAAACAACAGCTTGTCGTGGCCCTCACTGAGCTGTGCAAGCCGGTACACGAGCGCGCCATCATCAGGATCAAGATCAACCGCGCGTTGAAGCAGGCGCCGGCCGAGATCTTCATGCTGCTGGCCGAGCATAAAGGTCGCGTAATCGATCAAGCCTTGTTTATGCGGACTGAGCCGAGTCGCGCGCTCATAGGCATCATGTGCGGTCTGAGTCTGGCCCAGGCTTTCGGCGGTACGTGCGAGCTGATACCAGGCCGCGCCGTCGTGAGTGGCAATTTGCGTTGCGCGCTGGGCGGCTTCGAGCGCTCGGTGCGGCTGGCGCAGCCTAAGCAAGGCCCGGCTGAGTCCGATCCAGCTCTGCGCGCGGGCCGGCTCCAGAGTTGTAGCCTGCTCCAGATGATCCAGCGCGATTTCGGTTTCGCCGGCTTGCAACAGGGCCGATCCAAGACGCAGATGGTAGCGTCCCACGTCTGGTGCGAGGGCTACCGCGCGTGCGTAACATTGAATGGCTTGATGAACATCGGCCTGTTGCTCGGCAAGCTGGCCTTGCAGATGGGCGATCAGCGGGTCTTTCGGCGCAAGCGTGGTCGCGTGAGCGCTCATATTGATCGCATCCTCGATCTGTCCCGCGTGGCGCAGCGCTATCGCAAATCGTCGCAAGATCGTCAGGCGCTCGGGCGCACCTGGAGCGCTGGATCGCAAGGCTGCCTGGAGATCGCGCACAGCCTCGACCACGTTGCCGGCGATCAAGCGGGTCCAGCCTAGCTCAGATTGCCAGGCTGGATCTTGAGCAGCCGCCCGCTCGATAAGTGCCAGCGCCTCGCCGAGCATCGGATGAGTCTGGGCCTCGATCGGCTCATCTTCCCAGACCGGCTCCCAGCTCTGGCGCAAAGCAACGCCCAGCGTTCCCAGGACCGTCGCGTCGTCCGGGTTGTGATGGGCCGCCAGGCGCAGCAGCCGAATCGCCTCAGAAATTTCTTTGCGCTCCAGGGCCAGCTTGCCCAGCGTCCAGGCCGTTGTGGCGTCATGCGGCTGGCTGGCGAGGATTGTTTGCAGGCTGGTACGAGCCGCCTGATGATTGCCGCGCTTGAAGTAGATATGACCGAGTAAGCGCCGGTACTCAAGGTGATCCGGCTCTACAGCAACGGCATGTTCGGCCGCCTTTTGCGCGAGAGCCAGATCGCCTGCTGCAAAGGCATACTCGGCGAGTAAGGCCACAATATCAGCCCGCTCTCGGTGCGTGTGCGCCAGCTGCCGTAACATGCGCAGCGATCGAGCGGCATCGGAGGCGTAATAGTGCTTGATGACACGCAGCTGGACCTCAATATCTTCGGGCGCAACCTGGAACGCGTAGTCCAGGGCCTGTCGTGCGAGCGCATGGTCGCTCACTGCCTGCGCCGATTCATGGAGCAGCAGCGCTGTTTGTACGCATGGCGCTGCCTCAAAGAGCGGCTTGAGACAGTGAATAGCCCGTGCGGGCTCACCATGGCGCAGCAGAGCCTCGCCCAGAATACGGCGCGTCTCGGCGTCGGCTGGGGTCATGCCGGCAGCACGGGCGGCTGCATGAACTGCGCGGGCGGTTTCTCCTTGCTCCATCGCCGCGCGCGCATACAAAGTCCAGGCTGCGGCATTGCCGGGATCGCAGGCGGTGGCTGACTCCAGCGCCTGGAGCGCGGCCTGTGAGTTGCCGAGCCGCAGGTATAACCGGCCGATCCGATAGCTACACATCACATGGCGCGGATCGAGCTGTTGCGCCCGTTGCCACGTCCGCAGCGCATCATCGAACCACTCCAGATGCTCGTAGTTCTCGGCAAGCTGGACATACCAGGCCAGGCAGGCCGGCTCGTGCTCTAGCGCGGTTTGCAGCGCATGAATGGCTGTGATCGTCTCGCCGGCCTGCTGGTATGCTTCGGCCAACTCCGCATAGACCGACGGCGGCAAATCTCCGCGCTTCAACCCTTGCTCAAACGCAGTAATCGCCGCTGCCCACTGCTCGCTTTGCAGATACGCGCGTCCGAGCCACAGCCACCAGGCACTTGGTGCAGCCGGTGCGGCCAAAGCGCACGCCTGGCGTAGCAGCGGAATGCTTTCGATCAAGCGCCCGGATTGCAGCAGCGCGAGGCCATGCCAGGCCGTGAGCCGTGGATCGTTCGCAATGTGTTGTTCCAGGCTATCGGCGACAGCGCACGCCTCGTCCCAGGTTTCCTCGGCAATCAGAATTTCTAGCAGCAGCCATTGTTTTTCGAGGTGCTCACCGTGGATGGCTTCGACGACGCGACGAGCTGCATGGTGATCGCCGGCTTTTTTGAGTAGCTGGGCAAGGCGCAAAACATGGGCTGGATCGGTGGGCGCCAGCTCGACAGCATGACGCGCGTATGGCAGCGCAGCGCCAACACTATGCTGATGCTCCCAGATCTCGGCTAATCCGCCCCACGCAGCTACGCGAGTACCATCCTGCTCGATCGCCTGCTCGAAGGCGACACGCGCGGTTTCCCAGTGCTGTAGGGCCAGCAGGACCAGCCCAAGCTGCTCCTGGGCTGGCGCATGGCTGGGAGTTTGGGCAATGGCACGTTTGGCAGGCGCTAGAGCGGCATCTTTTTTGCCGGCGCGCAGTAACGCTTGACTCAAGGCAATCAGAGTCAGGCTGTCGGCATCGCCAAGCGTGAGCGCTGTTTCTAAAACAACAATCGCCTCATTGATATAACCAGCTGCTAAGGCCAGTTTCCCCAAACGCCGCTGTAGCTGATAATCGCGTGGGCGTTGCGCGGCAGCCGAGCGCGCGATACCTAAGGCTTTGTGTGGATCGCCAAGCTGTTCATAGGCTCTGCTGCGTAGATCCTGAATGTCGGCCTGGTCGTCGTCGATGCGTTCCAGCCAGTGTAAAGCCTCAATCGTTTTACCGCTGAGCAGCAGCGCTTCGGCAAAGGCGCGCTGGATGATGGCCGAGGTACAACCGTGTGCCAGCGCCCGCCGAAAGGCTTGTTCCGCATGGATACCATCGCGCTGGCGTAGATGCAGATACCCGATCTCTACCAGGGTTGCCGGGTCGTGCCGGTTGGCGTGTAAGGCACGCGCTAGATGAGCTCGCGCCTGTGCGATGTAGCCATTAATCGCCGCGCTATGCCCGGTTGCTCGCAGTGCCTCGATCCAGCCTGGCTCGACGGTGACGGCGCGCTCGTACCATTCGAATGCCTCGGCGTGACGGTCGGTCATTTCATAGGCGCGGCCCATGTCATACAGCACGCGTGCATAATTGGGAAGTCGCGCAGCAGCGTGATCGAGAAGCGTCAGGGCAGCGTGTGGCGAGTTGCTTTCGAGCAAGGCCCATCCGGTCTCGGCGGCAATCTCGGCATGGTTAGGATCGAGCTTAAGCGCCGCCTCATATGCGCCCAGTGCTCGCGCCGTTTCACCGTGCGCCCAGTGGATGCGGGCCAGCTGTACATAGGCTTCTGCCGATGGTAGGAGCTGAATCGAGCGCTGGAGCGCTTTGATCGCATCACCGCGTTGATTGAGCTGTCGCAGGACCGCGCCCAGGCGACAGTGAATCAGCGCATCTTCGGGGTGGAGCTCGGCAAGTCGCAGATACGCCCCTGCTGCGGTCGGCAGATCGTTGTGCTGCTCGGCTAACTCAGCGAGCTGCTCATGCGCCGGGCTACAGCGAGGATCGAGGTCGACGGCCATCAAGAACGCCTGCTGCGCCGCCCGCATCGCATTATGCCGACGATGGATCGCGCCGATCCGCACATAGATCTCAGCCGTCGCCGCGCCCAGCTCAACCAGGTGCTCTAGATGAACTAAGGCCTGCTCGGGATGCCCCTGGGCGTCCATCAGGGCGGCCCACTCCGAGGCCAGCGCTGCCGGATCGATCGGCTGAGTTTGCAGCGCACGGAGCTGGCTCCGCGCCTCGTTGAAGCGTTTGAGGAGACGTAGAATGCGCGCCTGGGCCAGGCTAAACTCAACACTGGTCGGCATCAGGTTGAGCGCGGTAGCGTACTGCGCCAATGCCGACTCGTAGCGCTGCTGTTGCTCGTACACCGAGCCGAGATGGAAGGCTGCTGTGGCGAGCTGCTGATGATGCGCCAGCATCGCCTGCTCAAGCGTGGTCGTTGCGCTCTCGTTCTGACCAAGGTAGTGATAGGTACGTGCCAGGGCTTGTTGATATTGGAGGTTAGCGGGATCGCGCTGGAGCGCGTCTGTGTAGGCAGTATGGGCTGCGGTCCATTGTTCGGCTGCAGCATACAGGTCGCCGAGCAAGCCATAGAGCGACGGATCGTCACGCCCTTGATCGATAGCCCAGCGTAGGAGCACCTGCGCCACTGCCGGATTCCCGCTCCTGGCCCAGGCACGACCGAGCGCCGCTCCGGTATCAATATTTACCTGCTGCGTTGCTTCAAGCACGGCCAGCGTATCGTCGAGCCCTTCATTGGCGTCGAGCACCCGCTGGACCTCGGACCAGGCTTGCAGGCGAATTAGAGCGGCGACCAAGGCCGTGGATTCATGTAGCAGCCCATACAATAAAGGTAATGTATTGCTCCGATCGATCCATTGCGGCCAGACATCCGGCTCAGCCATCAGCAGACAGGCCGTCGCGAGATCATACAGCAAGGCGCTGCGGAATGACCAGGTATCGGTGCCGGCGGTGGTATCCAGTATGCCGGTCGCATCCAGGACGGTCAGCAGATCTGCGTCCGAGACTCCAGCCTGATCCGCCACGTGCTGGACGATCGTCGTAATCGCTGCTCGACTCAGCGTTAACTGCTGTTGCTGGCGCAGACGAGCAGCCAGATGTTGTAACAGCGGTACTGCCAAACCCAGGCATGTTTCAGAAATGCAATGCGCTTCTGCGGCATCGGCGAATACTTGATCTATCCATACCAGCGCGATTTGACCAGGTTTTTGCTGGGTTTCCGGCAGTGGCAGATTGGCAATCTTGATCAAACCGCCGAGCCAGCGGGCATGCCGGGCTAACTCGATACATCCATTGTATTGAATCAGCTGGTGCAGCGGTTGATGGTTGAGCCGCGCAATCAACTGCTCGATCGTTTGTGTGTTCCACGGACGAATATGCCAGATCGTGGACTCCAACGTTTGGAGCCAGGGCGCAAATAAATCCCACTGCTCGGTTCGGCAATTGATCACCCAGCGGCCCTGAGGCCCAAGCTGCTGCATAGCTCGTTTGAGCATGCCAAGGACTTCAAGCTGCTCGTGGGCGGCAATATCGTTGAGCGCATCGACAAGTAAAATGCAGGGTCGGTGAAGCACAAGCGTTGACAGGTTGGGGCTGCGCATCCGCGCGAGTGCGCCGAGTGTCCCTTCGATGCTGCCGGTGAAGAAGGCGAGTGGAATGTACAGCGGTAACAGGGCTCCGCTGCGGGAAAGCGCATCTTCGGCGAGCTGCTGGACAAGCTGGCGCATCAGCAGCGTTTTACCGCTGCCGGCCGGCCCGAGAACGATATTGCGCAGCGAGCGATCGGCGACATGTTGAATCGTAATCCGGCCAAGATTAGCCGAATCACGACCATACTCCGGCGCAGCACTCTGCTGGTCTAGCCACAGGGGCAGCAGACCCGTAGCCGGAACGTTTAGGCTGCGGTCACTCATTAAGTGGGTTAAATACTGCCTGATCCATTTGTCGGTGCCGTCTGCATGATGTGTCGGATTAAGTACAGACATCGAGGCATCCTTGTGTCTAAACGCTGGTTGTCACCCTGAGGAGTTAGGCAATAATGGTGGTCATGTAAAATGCAACACCGCAAATGATCAAGCCTAAGATGCACAAAAAAGCTCCCACGCCGACCGCTGTTTGAATCAGCCGCGTCACAACCTCCAGCAGACGAGTGGTGCCATCCAGAACCGCAACCGCTTCATCGGTGAATGTTTTGCTCGTGAGTTTGGGCGCCTGTGCAGAGAGCGTGCGTAGTGTTTCCTGGTATTCCTTAGCAAGAATGATAAAAAGACCGCTGGCGATCATGAATAATCCAACCAGGAAGAAGAGCGAGGCCATGATAAGCTGAACACCCGATGCGGTCATGAGTAGCACTCCTCTGCTGCATTGCACTGATTTTACGATATTTTTACTACGTACTCACGTACTACTGATAGTAGTAATCTAGGAGTGCGTATTATAGGACCTTCGAGGGTCACATTCCACACGCAGATTCTGCTTTTTTTCTTTATATCAAGGGGCCGCGCTGATTCAGAGCGCCGCTGTTTAGCCTGAAGAAAGTCAATCTCTCCGAAATGCGGGGTTAGCTTGCTTTCGGAAAGGTAGGATGTTGCGTTGATCGATCAGGAATCGATTCTGTGATCGGTAAGGCCTGAACTATCGAAATTTCCAGGAGAAACGCTATCACACTTACTGGAACGCGCTTAGACACATTAGATTAAAGGAGCGCGCTCAATTGCTTAACTACGTCCCAATCACCGATGGGTGAATAAAGCACATCTCGTGCAAACGGCTGGGCTACATAATCTTGCACGCCCATCTCGATATGCTGCTGATCGTCAAGCGGCGCACCCAGCCCAAGCCGAATCGCCGTTTGATGCATGGTCCAGCCGGCATGATATTTACTGCCGGCACGCTGGAACTGCCGGCTCAAAAGCAGATCACGCAGCTCCAGATCGTGTGCGCTTAAGCTCTTTGCGCTCAGGAGTTTCGAAAGCGGAATCATTATATCCGACTTCCCGTTCGGCGTGATCAGCGTATCGAGCGAGAAGATCTGGGCGCTGTAGAGCGCTCCCCCCGACAGCTCTACACGAAAGCTCTCGCTCAGCGGCACCCCAACGGCCGTTCGATCCGCATACTGCTGCATGACCTCATCCGGGTGATAGCGAGCGCCTAGCTCCTGAAATACTTCTGAGCGGAATACAGACTTCAACTCACCTTCAGGCAGCTGGCTCAGCCGTCGCACATCGGTCCAGGCATCAACCGGCGAGCAAATAGCATCCACGCCGTAAATTTCGCCAACCCAATCTCGGCCCTCGGCTTTGAAGCCAAACATCGGGACGAGCGGCGGTCCTAGTCGCTCGTTGATCGCCGCCTGGTGCATGGACCAGTTGGCATTGTACACGTGGCGTACTCGCTGATACGCAGCCTGAATCAGGGCTGTACGGAGCATACGTTCCGGCGCCAGTGGCGCGGCCGGCGGCGGATTTGGTCCTGGCGGAAGATCTACATAGACCTGCTGAACCCAGTTTGTCCAGGGAAAGCCGCGCGGATCTGTTTTGCGGGCTGGCGGCACGGCTATTTCTGCATGGCGTACGAGTCGTGAGCGAGGAATCTTATACTGCTGCACTTTCATACGCACCAGCCAGAGCAGCGCCGCTAGCTGTGCCTCTGGATACGGATCGCGCCCATCATTGCGATTTTCCAGCTCAACTCCGAGCGAGAACTCGTTGCAATATTCCTCGCCTTGCCAGTAGGAGTCGCCCGCGTGCCAGGCAATATCTTTGTCTTCTACGAGTTGATAGATCTCACCGATTTTCGTGATGTAGTAGTGCGTGCTAACCAGATGCAGCCGATCGCGACCCGAAAGCGTCCATAAATCGCTTGTCTTTGAGCCGGCTGTCGCATGGATAACGATCATATCGACACGCCTGCCTGGCCTTCTGGGAGTGTACGCCGATGGTAGGGCAGCATAGGGGATAATGCGATAGTCCATAGACCTTGCCTACACACGATTACGACAGTGCATCGTAGCAACTATTGACAGTGGTGTCAACTTGCTGAGTAGTAGGTGTTAGAAAGTACGGAGCCTGATTGGCCCAACCCTCGACGCAGCAACCGTGTGCGTTTGGCGTTCCCCATCAGGATCATACGACGCCACGGGCATGATCGCCCTGCATGACTCATGCATCGGGATCAGGCGGGGGGGACAGCCGGGCTTGGGGGCCAAACTGCTTCACGGCGGCTAAGGCCTGCTCGTCAGACATGCGGGCATAGACCGTTTCGGTGACCTGCCGTGAACTATGTCCCAAGACGGCCGTGATCGGGTCGTAGCCGGCTCCGCGATCCAGCATCGTCTGGGCAAAGTAGTGCCGCAGACTATGCGGCGAGATCGCGCGGACCTGCTCTACCTCCTTGGCCGACGCGCCGTCCCCGAGTCGGCGATCAGCAAGCACCTGCGCGGCCGCTTTCACAATCCGCCACGCGGAAACCGCCGTAAGACGCTGGCCCGAGCCATGGGGGCCGTGCGAGATGAAGAGCGGCTGGTGCGTGCCGGGAAACAGCTCTGCACGCATGATGAGATAGTCCCCAATCCAGGTTTGCGCCAGGCGATCCAAGGGGAGTGGTCGTGCTTTGCGTCCTTTGCCCACAATCGGCACCTCATCGAGGATCGCCCCGTCTGGCATCACCTGCGGGACATCCAGGCTCAGCACTTCCCGAATGCGCCCACCCGTACAAAACAAGGTCGCGATTAAGGCGCGATTGCGGAGCAGATTGAGATAGGTTCGCCGCTGGCTCGGGGTGTCTAGGGGTGGGCGACTGCCCGTCCGCTGGTCGAGCTGGAGGACGGCATGATGATAGATGTCCGGCAGCTGACTCAGATCAGGCATGCGCGGGGCCACAGGTGATGGATTGCGCTCAATGAGTTGCTTGAGGGTCGCGCGCACCCCCTCGGGCGTGAGGAGCCGCACCCGCTTCTGGCTGCGATGCTTGGGAATCCCTGGCAGCATGCCCTCGTCGATGAGATACTGGAGCCAACGCACCAGAATATCAATATAGCGATGGATCGTGCTATGTTTCAGCCGCTGCCCATCCGCCGTTGCATCGGTACTATGCGTAGGTGGCCGATGTTTGGTATCGTTGATATATTGCATCAAGAGGGACGCCGTTAGCGCACTCAAGTCAATAGGTTCGGAACGCGTATCGAGCCACTGCTCAAACAGGGTCATGGCATAGCGTTGCGCCGCCAGCGTGTGCTCGCTCTGCTGTTTATCTTCCAGATGGACCAGCCATTCGTCAATGGCAACTTTCAGCTGCTCGCTCGCTGGCATGATGTCACTCCTTGCGCCCTGCTCGTACCTCAAGGCTCGACTGTGTATAGGATCTCATAAACTTTGAGACTCAAAGGACCCTTGGAAAGTCCTCCAGAGTAGTCAAGCCCCATCACTGCAACCGACCCGATAATAGCTATCTCCGGCACAGCTGCGGCAGATAGACTGCCCAGCGCGGACGATCGCGCGCAGGTTATTGATTTCTTCACCACAGCCCGCGCAGATCGTTCGCGCATCCGGGCAACCAAGGAGAACCGCGATGTCGATCGTGAGGATAATAGGTTGCACCGTAAACAGTTCCTCGATTGGCATGGCTTGATACCCGAGGAGGTAGGCGTGCCAGCGGCTGGACGCATCAGGCGCATAGGTTATAGCCCGTGCGCGTGCTGTATTGGTCGGTCGAATCCGTAAGGCTCGTGCACTGGTCGTATCCACAAACGTCGCCGCAACCTTGCCCTCATCGATCAGGCGCAATGTCCGCCGTCCCAGCCAACAGCCGGTCGCGACCGCCACGCCATCGGCGAAGCAGCCGTCCGTCTCAACCAGCGCAAGCAGCCGCTTGTCAGACTGGGGCAGGTCGAGATCGAAGAGCTGGGAGACGTAGTGGCCCATCCGTACCCCTAAGACTTGCCGGGGACACAGATGAGCGTGAAGGTGCGCCAGCTCGCGAAAAGCAATTTCCAGGTCCATCATGTCTTCCAGACAGCCTGTAGCCGAGTTTCAGCGGAACAATACCACAGTCGAGCACGCATACTATAGCATATATGGATAGTTAATGTAACATCCTGCTAAGAATGTTACATTCCGAATATGACTCCCTCCTTGCCGCATACAGCAGTTGTCCTTTTTTTTGTAACTCGCGAAAATCTGTCTTTTCGCTGGAACGCACGAAAACTGGTACGGAATGCCACTTCCCGGTTTGCCGTATCGCGAACGCGTGCAGCAGATCCCAGCACTGACGTTATTGCTCGGAACGTCCGCTCCAATACTCCAGAGATGGCCCACCCCGGGTGTATGCGGTCGTATCCAGGACTGCTAACCAATCGAAATCGGTGAAGCAGCGAGCGCCCAGTGGTTCCACATAGCTCCGGTTCTTCTGACTACCCGAGCGAATCGGAAGTGCCGCAATTTCCTCTGCCGGCAGCCCGTGCCCGAGATGGGTGGGAATGAACCGCACTGGCCCAGGAGCAGATGTTAGCCGTGCCTCAAGCGTCCCGGCTTCTGGCTGACCGATCCCGTTGGCGGGCGAGATGCCTACGGCTGAGTCGATGACGGCATAGCGACCACCGAACATTGCATGCAGATGCGAGCCAACGGGCCACCAGGTCACCGACTCATTCCCCCATTGCCATTGCACCTTTCCACGCTTGAGATGGCTATTGTGGGCAAACGCCAGGACCTTACCGCGCCCCTGTTCACGGGCCACAATATACGCCAGATTCTCTGCCATCATGGCGGCACGAATGCCGAGCAGGCGGGCCTGGCGTATATCGGACGGCTGCGCTAATGCGGCATGATAGTTCAGCAGCTGTCGTGTCATCACCGCATAGTGGATAGCTTCCAGATAGCGGCGCTCGTCGCTCGTCGCGATGAATTCGGGACGGCGCACGTGCAGCTCTGAAATCAGCTCCTCGGTCTCGATCCGCAATGCGGTTGCTGCTGGTGAGCGACCGATCGCTTGCGTTGGGTCGAGCGCGGCAGCCGGATTCTCCCAGGCAGCGTCCTGTCCAAGCAGCGGGTCGACGCGATTGTGATACTCCTGTCCGAGCGCCGCATCCACTGAGCTGAGGTAATCAAGCGCAACATGGAGTGTCCGGCGGGGACTATCAGTGATCATATCGGTCGGACTGTCGAAGCCATAGAACTGGAGTTTCATCTGGTGCGCCGGATCAGCATTGTAGTGTCGCATCCACTCGACCAGCTCTCGATTCGCCTCGAACGTTCCGAAGCCGTGACTGAACCCAGTATCCTGCACCTCCGCATAGGAGGCCGCACCTCGACCAAGCACGTAGTCGTTGGCGATGGGTCCCTGAGGAAAACTGCTCTCAATCGCAATGGCGCTGTAGCCATGGGCTTCGACCAGGCGCTGGAAGAGGTGGTTACGCAGGATAAGCAGCTCTTCCCCGCCATGGAGTGCTTCTCCCAAGCCCAGCACTGCGACCGAATCGCCGAGTGAGCCGATCATCTGATCCACGGCGGCGTTGAAGTCCGGGCGAGAATCGAGCGAACATGAGATCGCCTCGTGGGCAATCCAGTCGTCGAGTGTCGCATATGCTCCATGTGTCATTGGTCTACCCTCCATTGTTTTCACGATACCATTCAGCCAATCAGAAAGCTGCTCCTGCTGCATCTCACGTCCATGCGCTCGTCTACCGGCTGAGCGCATGGACGCCTGGCTTTTTCGGGATCACATTTCTACGCTACAACACAGATGCAAGAATGGAGGGTAGCAAGAGCGCCAGGAGCGTACGTATGGACAGAAAGGGCTTCTCAGCCTGCTCAACAGGCTGAGGGTTCTGTGGTAAGGCGAGGAGTGTATCGCAAAAAGCCTCAAGTATCGAGATGAGAGTTTCACATGAAGCTTGGCACCACATTAGCGCGAGACTCAGGATGTGTGTAAAAACCACGTAGGATGATAGATGTTCGTTTGCCCAAGCAGCGCAGGTATGTAGGTTTGTCCCACGTCGTGTGCAATCAGATAGGTGTTCCAGCCGCCTGGACGATCGCCGTTACGCCCTCACCGCTGCCCGATGCCCTGGAAGAGGACGCCGACACCATAGGCGACACTGGCAGCCAGACCGCCCACCAGCAGCATATGCAGCCCGCTCCGCCATGGGTTACGCTCCGTCACCCAGACTTTCGCCGCGCCCAGGCCAAACAGCGCGAGCGCAGATAAGATCAAGGATGTCAGGAGTGCCATTGTGGGTGCGATCGGCGTGAAGAGGCCGACGATATACCCAAGTAGTGGTATGACGCCCGCGATGACAAAGGCGGCGAAGGTGCTCAGCGCAATACCCCACGGCTTGCGCTCGTCTGCCAGCAGCCCCAGCTCTTCGATCAGCATCGTCGTAGCCCAGCGCTCGGGATCGCGCGCCTGGATCTCGATCAGCCGCTCGATGTCCGCCGTCTCGTAGCCGGCGTTGGCGTAGATGTTGCGTAACACCTGCTGCTCCACCGCCGGATACTGGGTGATCTGCCACTGCTCGCGCTGCCGCTCCCGCTCGTAATACTCACGCTCACTGCGATTCGACAGATACGCGCCGGTCGCCATTGAGATGCCGTCGGCCAGCAGGTTGGCTACGCCTAAGATCAGCACAACTCCTGCGCCAAGCTGCGCGCCGGCCACGCCGCTGACCACCGCAAAGGTCGTGATAATGCCGTCCAGCCCGCCGTACACCACATTGCCGATATAGCGATAATTCGGCGTGCCGTGGGCCGCGATGGCATCCTCAGGCGTGTACTGGCAACGCTGGCGATCGACCGCTGCGGGTGATCTATGATATGCACTATTCATAATGCTGCATCTCGATTCCGCTGATCACAGGCTATGTGGAGCGTGGTGTCGGCGCCGAGCCAGAGATATGCTTCAGCAGCAGCCCGACCATGATCATATTCGCCAATGTCAGCGTGGGAAAGACAACCAGCTCGATCGGGCTGATCGGCACGCCGATTCTGGCCATGTTGAGCCCCATCGTGCTGACGGCGAGGCCAAGCGTGAGGAATTTCAGCACGGCCACCGAGGCCAACAGATAACCCCAGGGACTCCGCCGCAGCAGCAGAACGGCGGACAGGAAGCTGAGCGGCACGATCACGCCGAGATCCAGCGCCTGAATGAAAAGCGTCGTCGTGTTTTCCAGCTCGGGCGTCTCACCGCGCAGCAGCGGCGGCACGATCCGACCCAACCACGCGATCAGCAGGAATCCGCCCGCGGCAGCCAGCAGCGTGGCGATGCTGCGTCGTGGCAGACGGGGCGAGAAGTGCTGCGGCAGTGTGGCCACATCAATCGCCTGGATGCTCACGATGCAGGCACAGAGGCTCAGACTCCAGAGCGCCACATACAGCAAAAAGAGCGGATTGTACGCGGTGCCGAACGTCATCGACATGTAGGTGTAGAGGAAAAATCCCAGCGTACCCGTCAGCAGCAGCCGGCCACGCAGCGATCCACGCGCCGCCAGTCTGAACGAGATAACGAGCAGCGGCAGTCCCAGTGCCAGCGTCACCAGATCGTTGGCCTGCATCTGAGCCGCCGTGCTGACAGTATCATAGCGATACAGGCCGCGTCCGTTGATCAGCACCTGCTCGCCGCGAAAAGATGTGATCGGATAGGGCTGACCGTCTGCCGGCCAGAGCAATCCAGCGCCCGCCGCGATCAATGCCAGCAGACCGATCAGTGGAACCAGCCAGCTAAGAGCGGATCGTCGCATATCTTTACTCCTGATCGTTTCACTGCCCTTCAGCCTACCCCGCAACGCCGCTCCGGCGCGTTAACGTTCCGCCCTGCTGCACAAAGAAATCGCCACCTTGAATGCTGCGCAGCGTTGATCCTGGTGGTTGCTCCACCACGCAGCGATATCACGCCTTCACGAAGACTCGGCGGCGGCTCGGGTACACTACCGGCAGATGAAACGAACGGCTCCACTAACCGCAACGAATGGAGATAGATCATGAACGCGCTCCGCACCCCCAAGATCACCGGCATCGCCTGGCTCGTGGTTCGCTTGTATCTCGGCTATGAATGGTTTATGGGCGGTTTCGAGAAGGTCGTTGGTCCCGGCAGCGAG
>DASWTW010000188.1:0-11199 GCA_036401895.1 Herpetosiphonaceae bacterium
AGCGCTGCGGCTGGCGACTTTGCAGGCGTTCTCGGCCAAGAGCGAGGGCAACGTGATCACGCGGCCGGCCGCGCCCGAGGTCAGCCGCAACCAGTCGCCGGCCCAGCTCGCCAACGGCGCGGTGGTCGTCAGCACTAGCAGCTCGTTCGATGCAAACACAACTCCGGCGGCAATGCTCGATTACATCTGGAGCGTGCCCTGGCGCACCACCAGCCTGAGCAATCAGTTCGCCGTGATCCAGCTCGGCGGCACCACGCCGGTCACGCTGACGGGCGTGCAGGTCTCGCCGCGCACCGATACCGGCTTCACCGAGTCGGTCAAAGACTTCGAGGTTTGGGTCTCCACTACCACGACCGATGCGGCGGCCTTCACGCAGGTGCTAACCGGCACCGTGCTCAACGATCGCACCGTGCAGCGCTTCGCTTTCCCCGGTGGCGCTGTGGCTGCTCGGTATGTCAAGTATGTGCCGCGCACCAACAACGGCCACGCGTCGATCATCTCGACCAGCTACTTCGATGTGATCGCGCCGAGCGCCGGTGGCGTGCTTGCGGCGTCGAGCCAGTCGAGCGCGCAGTACCGCCCCGAGCTGGCGATCGACGGGAATACCGGCACCGAGTGGCGCACAGCCACGGGCGCGATCGCCAACCAGTCGATCACGCTGCGCCTGGCCGACAACGTCGAGCAGCCGCTCTACGGCGTGCGCATCGATCCGCTGATCAACGTCGGGCCGCGCAATTTCAGCGTGCGTGTCTCGACCACCAGCGACGATCCGCTGGCCTTTACCACGGCCTACACCGGCACCGTCACGTCCAACGACGCGGCGCAGGAGTTCCTCTTCCCGCAGCTCGTGCCCGCGCGCTACATCCAGCTCGTCTGGGAGACCGCCGCCGGCACCAGCTACATCGGCGTGCAAGATCTGGCGCTGCTGTCCGTGCCGCAGCTCGGCGCAACGCTGCTCAGCACCACCAGCCAGCGCACCGCCACCGAGTCGCCGTTGCGTGCGATCGATGTGGATCGCGAGAATGGCCTGTGGTCTTCGGCCGATACGCGCACCACCGATCAAGGCTTTACGCTGGCGCTGCCACGTGACGGCGCCTGGACGATCGACCATATCGCGCTACAAGCCGGACAGGTCAGCAACGCCAACGAGTCGCCGCGTGACTTCCAGGTGCAGGTCTCGACCACCGGCTGGGCCGACGCCGACTGGACCACGGTGGTCAGTGGCACGCTGCGCAACGATCAAACGCTCCAGCACTGGTTCTTCCCATCGGCGGCGGCGCGCTACGTGCGGCTGCTCGTCGCCAATAACTACGGCGGGACGCGCATCGCCGTGCGCGACTTCCTGGTCTTCTCGCCCGAGGTCGGCGGCGTCGACGCTCAATTCCTGGATCGCTCGGAGAATGCCAGCAGCTACGCCTGGGACTTTGGCGACGGCCAGACCAGCGCTGAGCGCGATCCGCAGCACACGTTCGCGGCGCCGGGCGTCTACACCGTCACGCTGACCGTCGAGAACGCTGGCGAGACCGATAGCCTGAGCCGGCGCTACATTGCGTTTGGCCCGCCCCAGCCCAGCTTCACGGTCACGCCCGATCCGGCCAACGAAGGACAGGCGATCCAGTTCCGCGACACGTCGACCGATCCGTTGGGCGCGATCACCTATCGTAGCTGGACCTATGGTGACGGCGGCAGCAACATCACCAACGCGCCGACGCCGAGCTACACCTACACCGACAACGGCGCGCCGACTGTCACGCTGACCGTGGCCAACGCGCGCGGCATCACCGCCGCAGCCACGAAGACGCTGACGATCAACAACGCTCCGCCGACCGTCAACGCCGGGCCGGATCGCTCCACGATCTGGGGCGAAAACTGGACTCCCGCGCCCAGCGTCAGCGATCCCGGCAGCGTGGATCGGGCCAGTCTCACCTGTCAGTGGAACTTTGGCGACGGCCAGACCAGCCCGGTTATATCGCCCTGCAACAACAACAGCGCCGTCGTCGCCCACAGCTTCGATACGCCGGGCAGCTACACTGCCACGCTGACCGTGACCGACAAGGACGGCGCCAGCGCGCAGGACGCGCTCGTGCTCACGATCACGCCGCGCCCGACGACGCTGCTCTACACCGGCGATCGCCAGGTCAACCCGGATCAGTCGACCCGGCTCCAGGCCAAGCTGCGCGACACAACCGACTGGCTGCCGCTGGCCAACAAAACGATCCAGTTTACGCTGGGCAGCCAGACCTTCAGCGCGGTCACGGACGCCGAGGGCCTGGCCGATCTTTCGGTGGATCTGACCAGCAACATCACCACGATCGCGGCGGCCTTCGCCGGCGATGCGCGCTACCTGCCGAGTGACATCGACGTGCCCGCGACCTGTGGCACCCAGCGCTATCCGATCGATGTGGCGGTGGTGCTGGATCGCTCGGGCTCCATGGACGGGCAGCGCATCGTCGACGCGCACACCGGCGCCAAAATCATGGCCGAGACGCTGGATCTGACGATCGATCAGATGTCGGTGGTCTCGTTTGCGGATACGCCGCGCCTGGATGCGGCACTGACGCACGATACCGCGACGCTGCTGGCGGCGATCGATCGGGTGACTGTCAACGGCGGCACCGCGATCCATGTCGGTGTGACCGGCGCGCTGGATGAACTGAACAGTCCACGGCGCACGCCGGATGCCGGCCGCGCGATCATTGTGCTCAGCGATGGTGAGAGCGATCTGGCGCTGGCGACGGCGGCGGCCAACGAGGCCAAAGCCCAGGGCATCCGCATCATCGCGATCGGCGTGGGTGCCGACAACGCGGTGATGAAAGCGATCGCCTCGTCGCCGAGCGATTATTATCTCGCGCCTAACTCCGAGCAGATCGCGGCGATCGCGCTAACGATCATGGAGACGCTCTGCGGTGTGCGGCCCACGCCGACGCCGATTCCGCCGACGAATACGCCGCTGCCGACCAACACGCCGACGCCCACGAATACGCCTGGGCCGACGAGCACACCTGGGCCGACGGCCACGCCGACCAACACGCCGACGCCGGTTATCACGCCCACGCCGATCTCGCAGCCGACGCAGCTGGCTGTGCCGGGCTGGATCGCCGGTCCCACCGCGGGCGGCGCGGTCAGCGGCACGGTGCCGATCACGCTGACGCCGGGCATTAACCTGGTCGGCGGCACGCTCGACTACTGGCCGGTCGATAATCCGAATCAGATCACGACGGTTGCGACCGGCATCAGCGCGCCGGGCGGCACCACGATCGGCACGATCGACACCACGACGCTGGCCAACGGCTCGTACATCGTTCGGCTGCGTGGCACCGCCGACGATGGCCGCACGCTCTACAGCGGTATTCCAATCACGGTCAGCGGCGAGTACAAGCCCGGCCGCGTGAAGGTAACGCTGACGGATCTGACGGTGCCTATCACCGGCCTGCCGATCACGATTGGCCGCACCTACGACAGCCTGGAGCGCGGCAGCGTCGGCGATTTTGGCCACGGCTGGAAGCTCAGCATGGGCAGTCCGGGGCTCAAGGTCGATCAAAACGACAACGTGACGCTGACGCAGCCCGATGGCCGGCGCGTGACCTTCTACTTCCGGCCGCGCTCCTACGGCAGCTTCTTTGGCTTCCTGCTTCAGCCCGCGTACAATCCCGAGGCCGGCGTGTACGGCAGCCTCACCGCCGACGGCTGCCCGCTGCTGGTGCGCTCCGGCGGCCAGATCGTCTGCTTCCTGTCGATGGATCTCGACTACAAGCCGACGACCTACACCTACACCGATCCGTATGGCCGGGTCTACACCATGGGCGCCGACGGCTCACTCAAGTCGATCAAGGAGCTGAGCGGTAATACGCTGACCTTTGGCCGCGACGGCATTACCAGCAGCGCGGGCGGCCTCAGCGTGCCGTTTGTTCGCGATGCACAGGGCCGCATCACGCAGGTGACCGATCCCGAGGGCAACGTCTACCGCTACGGCTACGACGCGGCCGGCAATCTCCAATCGTTCACCAAGCCCGGCGTCACCACGCCCGAGACCTACGAGTACGACGCCAGCCACCTGCTGACCAGCGCCGTCGACTCGCGCGGCCAGACCGCCGCCACGGCAACCTATGATGCTCAAGGCCGCATGGAAAGCCAGACCGATGCGCTGGGCAACGTCACGCGCTACGAGTACGATCTCGCCACGCGCGCGACACGCATCACGCTGCCCGATGGCGGCACGGCGGTATCGACCTACAACAGCGCGGGCAAGCTGATCGGCGAGACCGACCCGCTGAGCCGGACGATCAGCTTTGGCTACGACAGCAATCAAAACCAGACTGCCGAGACCGATCCGCTGGGCAATACCACCAACTTTGCCTACAACGGCGACGGTCATCGCACCTCGACGGTTGATGCGCTGGGCAATACCACGCGCTCGTCCTATAACCGCTACGGCGGCATGACCAATCTGACCGATCCGCTGGGCAACGCGGTGACGGTCACCGAAAACGCTAAGTACCTGCCGGTCCGCTTCCAGGATGGCCTGGGCGTGCTCGGCGAGGCGACCTGGGACGCGCGCAGCAATCCGCTGACGCAGACCAACGCCAACTGGCAGCGTACGACCTTTACCTACGACGCCTACGGCAATATCCTGAGCCAGACCGACGCGCTCAGCCAGACGACGACCTTCACCTACAATCAGCTGGGCCAGAAGCTCAGCGAGACCGACGCGCTGGGCAAGTCCACAACCTTTACATATGATCCGCTGGGTCGCTTGCAGACGATCACCGATCCGCTGGGCAACGTCACGCGCTACGAGCACGACGCCAATGGCAACACCACAGCCGAGATCGATCCGGCTGGCCGTCGCATCGGCTACACGTACGACGCCGCCAACCGGCTGACGAAGATTACCTATCCCGATAACACCACCGAGCGCTACACCTACGACTGGCGCGGCAACCGGCTGACGGCAACCGATCAGGCGGGCCGCATCACGCGCTACGAGTACGACCGCGCCGGGCAGCTGATCAGCACGACCTACACCGACGGTGCGGTGATGCAGAGCACCGTGCGCTTCGCCTACGACGCGGCCGGTCGCAAGATCGGCGAGACCGACGCGCTGGGCAACACTACAACCTTTACCTACGACGACGCCGGCCGTCTGTTGTCGCAGACCGATGCGCTGGGCAACACGACGAGCTACACCTACAACGCCACCGGCCGGCGCATCACGATGACCGATCCGCTCGGCCATGTCACGCGCTACACCTACGACGCGCGTGGTCGCCTGACGCAGACGACGCACCCCGACGGCACCACCAGCCGCGCCACCTACGACGCGGTCGGCAATCAGCTCAGCGCGATCGACGAGGCGGGCAATACCACTACCTACCGCTACGATGCGCTCGATCAGCTCTTGTCGGTGACGAATCCGCTCAACCAGTCGACCAGCTATCGCTACGATCAGCTGGGTAACCTGACAGCGATCGTCGACGCCAAGGGCAATACCACCGGCTACGCCTACGACGCGCTGAGCCGCCCGACCCGCAAAACCTGGGCCGACGGCAGCTACGAGGCGTTCGGCTACGATGCGACCGGCAACCAGACCAGCCATCGCCTGGCCGACGGGCAGACCAACACCGCGACCTACGATGCGCTGAATCGGCTGGCGACGATGACCTACTTCGACGGGCAAAGCGTCAGCTACAGCTACACGCCAACCGGCGAGCGCCAGACCGTCACCGATAGCCGTGGCGTGACCCGCTACGACTACGACTACCAGGAGCGGGTCACGCAGATCACGCTGCCGGGCGGCCAGACGCTGCGCTACACCTACGACGCGGCCGGCAATCGGCGCACGCTGGTGACGGCGGCCGGCACGACAACCTACGCCTACGACAACGCCAATCGCCTCAGCGGTGTGACCGATCCGGCTAGCGGCACGATCAGCTACCGCTACGACGCGGCCGGCAATCGCACGCAGCTCAGCTATCCCAACGGCGTGATCGCCGACTACACCTACGATCAGCGCAATCGCCTGATCGGTATCGTGCAGCACAAAGGCGCCAGCGCTCCGATCGCCTCGTACGCCTACACGCTCGATCCGACCGGCAACCGCACGCGCGTCACCGAGCTTGGCAACACCTCGATCGAGTGGACCTACAACCAGGCGCAGCAGCTGATCGGCGAGAGCACGCGCAACAGCAGCGGTACGATCGTCTCGCAGACCGGCTACACCTACGACGGCGTCGGCAATCGCCTCAGCGAGACGATCAACGGCCAGACAAAGACCTATAGCTACAACACACTGGATCAGATCGTCGCGGCCGGCACGACGCAGTACCGCTACGACGGTCGCGGCAATCTGATCGAGCAGACCGACGGTAGCGGTGTCACCAGCTACAGCTACGATGCCGCCGATCGCCTGGTGAGCACGAGCCTGCCCGGCGGCACCAGCATCGGCTACGGCTATGACGCCGACGGCCGGCGCGTGCGCCAAACTTCCGGCAGCACGACGACGAACTACCTGTGGGATGAAACCTCACAGTATGGCGACGTGGTGCTCGAAACCGACGCCAGCGGCGGCATCCAGGCCAGCTACGTGCTCGGCGGCGCTGAGCTGTTGTCGCAGACGCGCTCTGGAACGACCAGCTACTACCACACCGACGGCCAGGGCAGCGTGCGTACGCTGACCGACAGCGCCGGCAACGTGACCGATCGCTACAGCTACAGCGCGTACGGCGCGCTGAGCGCGCGGCAGGGCACGACCGTCAACCCGTATCAGTACACCGGCCAGCAGACGGACTCCCAGACCAGCCTGACCTATCATCGCGCCCGGTATTACAGCCCGGCTGACGGTAGGTTCTTGAGCCGGGATACCGCCGCCGTCGATCGGCAGAATCCGGTTGAGCTGAACCGCTACGGCTATGTTCACGGCGACCCGATCAACTACGCCGACCCGTCCGGTCTCTTCCAGGGACCGCCGCCCGCGCCGCCGGCTCCCGCTCCCACCAAGACGCCCGTACGTGGCGCCGGTGGGCCGGCCGGAGAATACGCGATGCTGGTCGGGATCATCCTCGGTCTGATGCCGATCCTGATCCAGATCGCCGAAGCGATCAACTGTATCTTCTTCCGCATCACCAGTATTCTGATGGCGGCCGCGAAGGATAAGTACGGCCTGCTGGCGCTGGAGCGGATCGCGCCCAAACGCTGTATCATTCCGATCTTGAAGGTGCCACGCGGGGCGATGCCGGAGACGGCGCAGCATATTCAGGATGCGCAAGACGGCCCCTGGCCGATGCTGCTCTCGTATGGAGGACCGGGCAGCAGTGGCCCGAATCGCCGCGCGGCGTGTTCTCCGGCGCGCAAAGCCCAGCTACGGCCGCTGACGTGCGACGAGTATCCGTTCGCGTCGACCCAGCAGGGCGGTGCCGGCGCATCCACACGTGGCGTGCCGGGCTCGGAAACTTCGCCACAGGGCGGCTTGCTCAGCGGCTTCTACAGCAGCAACGGCATGAAGGCTGGCGATCTCTTCGCCGTGATCGTCATTCCGTAGCGCGGTGGGCTCTTCTGTGAGTCCGGTATGGGCAAAGAGACGGCGAGCTTGTGTTCGTCGTCTCTTTGTTTTTAGCGTGGCGCTCAGCATCAAAGGAGGATCGCACATGGATCGATCGCACTGGGAGGCGCTTCTGCGTCAATGGAGCCGGGACGTGCTGGCGTCCGACGAGTATGTCGGCCTGTTGCCCGCGGAAGTCCTAGCGGCCGGCTGGCTGGGCTATCCCGGCGCGACTGAGGCCGAGATCCAGCAGGCCGAGGCGCGGCTGGGCACGCAGCTGCCGCCGTCGTATCGCGAGTTTCTCAAGGTTTCGAACGGCTGGCGAATAACGTCGCCCTTTATCGAGCGTGTCTGGTCGACCAGTGAGGTCGCCTGGTTTGCCGAGCGCAATCAACATTGGATCGACGCGTATCGCAGCGCTGAGGGGATGGATCGGACCGTGCCCGACAGCCAGTATTTTGTGTACGGCGAGGGACAGGACCCGGTGCTGTTTCGCGTCGAGTATCTGCAAACGGCGCTGGAAGTCAGCGAGGAAGGCGACTCCGCGATCTACCTGCTTAATCCGAAGGTCGTCACGCCCGACGGCGAGTGGGAGGCCTGGCTCTTGGCCAACTGGCTGCCGGGCGCGCAGCGGTATCGCTCCTTCTGGGAGATGATGCAGGCCGAGCACGAGTCTTTTCTGCGGCTGGAATCTTAGCCGGCAGGCGCAGCCCTCACAAACATTTCGCCAAGACAGGCCACGATCCGATCCGCGTAGTGGCCGTGCGGGTCAAGGTCGGGATCATAGATCGTCAGCTCCAGGCCGACGCAGTGTGGCGAGCCAAGCAGTGGCTTGAGCAGCGCCGCCAGCGTGGCAAACGACAGCCCGTTCGGCTCGGGAGAATCGACGGCCGGCAGCTCGGCGGCGTCGACCACGTCGAGATCGAGATGTATCCAGAAGCCCTGTGTGTCGCCGGTCACGGTTGCCAGGGCCTGCGCTGCCGCCTGCTCCGCGCCGAGCTCGGCCACGTGCCCGCTTGTGATCACCTCGAAGCCAAGCTCAGCCAGCTCAGATAAACATTCGTCGCCGTCGCGCACGCCCAGCAGCACCACATCATCGTCGCGCACATACGGCCCGCAGTCTTCGAGGTTGATCAGCCGTGGATCGCCACGCCCGGTCACGATCGCCAGATCTTCGCCGGCCGCCGCGCCAATCGCCGGCGCGTTCTGCGGATGGCGAAAGTCGGAGTGGGCGTCGATATATACCAGCCCGTACCGTCCGCGCCGCTTGAGCGCCAGCATATTGCCGACCAGAATGCTGCAATCGCCGCCCAGCACCAGCGCCAGATGCTCGGCCTCGATCAGCGCGCCGAGCCGAGCCGCGAGCTGTGCCGAAAACACCGCGATCGCCGCCGCATTGCGATCGCCGTCGCCGGGATTCCACTCCGCCCGGTAGCGCGGCGGCACCAGCGCGCCCGCATCCAGCGCGTCCAGCATCGTCACCAGATGGCGATCGCGGAGCGCCCAGGGCAGCTTATAGCATCCGGGCGCGCTGCCGGGCTCCGGCGGTCGCAGGCCAAGATTGGATGGTGCATCCAGCACAGCTATTCGACGGTCAGTCATAGATTCGCGCTCCTTCCGAAATTGAGTCCGCTTAATCTATAACAGCGCATCCGAGCTATTTGGTTGCAGCTCCGCAAAGCGGCTTGGTCGCAGCGCATGGGTGTCGAGCGTGGAGGCGCGGCCGTCCAGGATGATCTCGCCCAAAAGCTGGCCCAGCGCCGGCGCGTGCATCACGCCGTGGCCCGACGAGCCATTGGCAAGGTAGAAGTTTTCCACCTCCGGCGCGACTCCCAGCAGCGCGTGTTTGTCCGGCGACATCTCGTACAGTCCGGCCCAGCAGCTCCGGCGATCGATCGCCGTCTGCGTGAGGCACGGCACGCAGCCATGCGCGCGGCGCGTCACCTGCGCCAGCCACTCGTCGCTGATCGAGATGTCGAAGCGATCGCTCACGGTCGGCTGATCCGGCCACAGCAGCAGGATGCGCCCGTCGCGGACGCGCAGGTGAAAGCCGTCGTCGGTAAAGATCGTCATCGGCATGGTTTCGGGCAGCAGCGTGCAGGGCTCGGTGATCGCGACCTGGCGGCGCAGCGGGCTGACCGGCAGATCGATGCCGGCGTAGTCCGCGACCACGGCCGCCCACGGGCCGGCGGCGTTGACCACGCGCTCGACTCCGATCGTCGCGGAGGGCGTGCGCACCGCCGTAATCCGATCGCGCTGCATCTCAAAGCCGACGCAGGGCGTGCCGTAGCTGACCTCGACGCCCAGCTGCTGCGCCCGATCCAAGTAGCCGTGCAGCAGCGAGAGCGGCCGAATAAAGCCATCGCTCGGGCAGAACACGCCGCCGATCAGGTCGTCTGCGCTGATCGCCGGGTTGAGCTGCCGAATCTCGTCGGGCGCGACCGCCTGCGCCTCGGCAAGTCCTGCCGCGTGCTGAAGGGCCTGCGCGGCGCGCAGCGCGTCGAGCACGGCCTGCTGGCGGGCGAGAAACAGGTAGCCACACGGCCGGTAGCCCGAGTCGACGCCGATCTCGTCGGGGAAGCGGCGCAGCTTGGAGCGGGAAAGCAGCGAAAGCCGAATATTGATCTCGGAGCTGAACTGAGCCCGAAAGCCGCCCGTGGCGCGGCCGGTGCTGCCGTGGCCCGGCTGGCTGCCGGGATCGAGGATGAGAATATGCTTGCAGCCGCGCTGCGCGAGATGATACGCCACACTGGCCCCAATGACTCCCGCTCCAATAATCGCAACATCGACAGATCGCATGAGTACCTCCGCGCTGAGCTTGAACGATCGTGTGCGTTAGATGTCTATGCTACACAAGCCGTGCAAGTCAGTCAGCCAAGGCTTAGATGCGATCTATCGACATAATGCTGGTTGATCCTCCGAAGACCAGGCGGCGGCTACTTCGCCGGCGCGGTCAGCCCGCGCATATCGTTCAACGCCTCGCTGAGCACGATCGGATCGACGTCGCCAAGCACCAGGCGCTCTTTATGCTCGGAATCGTGGTCGGCTTTGAGAATGCCGGGCATGAAGGCGATATACTCAATCGTTTGGTCGGGCGCATCGATGACCGCGTAGGGCGCGGCACCGTCTTTGTACCGGATCACCGCCGTCAGGTTGGCGTGGTAGAAAGGCTTGAAGTGGCCGGTGACGTAGCTGTTATAGCCGGGCATGTTGCGGGTCCAGCCGAGCCGGTCCAGACCAAAGATCAGCTTCGGCGCCGGAATACTCAGCCCATTGAAGCGTGTAATATCGGTGATGTTCTGCTCGTGTGCGGCCAGACGCTGAATCGCCCGACCGAGCTGCGGAAACGGCTGCACGATCTCATAGTCGCTGAGGATCTCGCCCCAGGCCGCGCGCTCGTTGTCGGCCAGACTCAGCGGATGGATCAGGCCGATGGCTGCATCGGCAGGCAGAGCCTCGACAACCTCGTCGGCGGAGCTGGCGTAGCTTTGATCCTCGGTCACGCGGAAAACCACGCCGAGCGCGCCCTGCTGATCGTAGACGCCCCAGATCAGGGTGCGGACTAGATGCGTCAGCAGTGGATGCGGCACCAGCAGCGTTTCGAACTCGTGCAGCGTCCAGCGCCGTCCCGTTACCATCGCCTGTTCCAGCCGCGCAGCCTC
>DASWTW010000189.1:0-9346 GCA_036401895.1 Herpetosiphonaceae bacterium
TAAAGGCTTCATCGGATCGGTCATCATTTGTTGATGACCGACAGATACATAAACGTGATTTTCCTGATCGTTCGCTTCAGGAATGGGGTATAACGTAGTGATCGGCCGGCTCTGGACGATATAAAATGTATCGTCAACCAAACACCATTCGATGTCCTGGGGACTGCCGAAATGTGCCTCGATCTTTCTACCCATGTGCTCAAGCTGCAAAATCTGCTCATCCGTCAGCGTCTGGCTATTCTGCTGCTCAGGCTCAATCTCCTGTTCTTGGGTACCGCCATCTTTTGAGGCATAAATAGCCAGCTTCTTGGTGGATATTTTCTTATCGATGATCTTGCCATCACGCACTTTATAAACATCAGCATTCACCAGGCCGGCGACCAGGGCCTCGCCAAGTCCAAAGCTGGCATCAATGGACAGCACTTTCCTATGGGAAGTGATGGGATCGGCAGTAAACAAAATTCCTGCCGCCTGCGGGAAGACCATTTTCTGAACAACCACGGACAGATAGACTTTACGGTGGTCGAAGCCGTTTTGAATGCGGTACGTTATTGCCCGCTCGGTAAAGAGCGACGCCCAGCACTTGCTGATATGGTGTAGGATTGCCTCCTTGCCGATGATGTTCAAATATGTATCCTGCTGTCCTGCAAAGGAGGCCGTCGGTAAATCCTCTGCGGTTGCGCTGGATCGTACTGCATAGGCATTTTGTTCATCAAGCCTGGAAAGAAAGCTGGTGATCTCTTCATGAATATCTTGAGGAATGGCTATCCCTTCAATGACCCTGCGAATCTCACCGCTCAGCTCACCGATTTTATCCCGGTCTTCCACCTTTAGAAGCGCTAGCTGATCAAGTAATTGGTTAATTGACGGCGTTTCCCCAATGATTCTTTTGAAGGCTTCGGTAGAAATACAAAAGCCGTCCGGTACATGGATGCCTTTGATCTTGGAAAGCTCTCCCAGGTTCGCGCCTTTACCGCCAACCAGCATGAGCTTTGTCTTGTCAATATCCTGGAAACCAAGCACATAGGAACCCATATATGTACCTCCTCTGGTAATTCCTGCTTTGAGAATGTTGATCACGAAGACGCACGGCAGCATGTGGATGATGAGGATTGTACAGAAGAGGGTGAGCAAAAGAAATCGGGTTTTAACCTGTTTTATTTAATTGGCGTCTATGCTATAGTAAAGATAGAGAAAGAGGACAATCTGAGGCCCACCCCTCGCCTTCATCCCCTGCGTTGCCAATACCTCGATTCGCGCAAATCAGCACGAACAACCGCCACGGAGCCGGTATCGCTTCCAGCTCTGGGTTGACCGTGTGCCGCTGGCGATACGCCTCTATAGCGAGGAGCAGAGTCGGGCGTATTGCGATAGGCATTGGCTGTGCGCAGCATGCCCCTACGGATCAATCTGCTCTTCGCTGTAGGGATGTTGGGAAAACAGGAGGCAATAGCTGTGCTCGTAGCCATACCCGTAGTGATCCCAGCAGATCACGGTCTCACCGTCAAACTGCAACACCGTACTGAGCGTGCGCGCGACATCCCAGGCTAAGGGCGTTACGCCTGCCGCGCTCCGCAGGTTTGCAACTTCAATCACGATTCGGGCGTGGGGGTTCATGAGGCGCTGCATATCCCGGTAGATCTGTTGGAGATCCTGCAAATAGCCAGTGTAGCCGGCACTCCCCGCAGTCGAGCCGGTGAGCGGATTGTCGGGATCATCCTTGGTCATGTAGGGAATACTGGTCATTGAGAAATCAAAGCCAGGGAGAGGATACGACAAGAGGGAGCGGGTGTCACCGTGGATCATGCGCTCTGGGTGGGCAAGCAACCTGCGGACGTAGCCGACACGCGCCGCATCGCACTCTATCCCAAATGCTACCCGCTGCATGGCTTCGGCGACGATTAGGGTGGTGCCAAACCCGGCAAACGGATCAAAGACCACATCGTCTGGATGCGTAAAGGCCGTGAGAAAGTGTGCAACCAGGGCATCTGTGTAGCGCACATCGTCGGCTTGAAATTCAGGCGGCAGCGTGCGGGTATGCTGATTATCGAAGTACAGATAGCTTGGCATGGCGCGAGTATAGCAGAGATGGTCGCCGGTGTACGTCGTTAGGAGACAGGCCAATGCGCCGACCAGGGCTGATCGGCTACTCGGGAGCTGCACTGGCGAGCTCTCTCACGACGGCAGCCAATCGGTTCGCCAGCTCCATGTCGACGCGCTGAATCTCGTCGAGCAAGGCTTCGCTCACAACACCAAAGGCACGTCTGAGCTCGGCAGCGTCGAGCGAGCGAACCAGGGCCGCGCTAAGGGCTGCGGTAGCCTCCGACGGCAGGCGATCGATCCCTCGGCCTTGCACGGCGGGCACGCCATGGCGCAGGCAAGCAAGCGCGAGAACCTGGTCGCGCATCGCGCTGAGCATGTACTCTGCCTGCCATACCCGAGCACGGGCAATACTCGACCGCGCGTGCAGGGCATACAGCCACGCCATACCGATCAACGCGGCGGCGCTGGGAGCAGGGCTCATGGGGCGCTCGTTGGCGGTCCCGAACAGAAGGCGGAAAGTCGGGGCAATCGCGCCAAACTCTGCGGCCGGCCAGAAGGCGAGATCGACCTGCAACGTGTTGGGAAGCAGGAAGACTCGGAACAGCGTCGTTCCCCAGAATACATCCAGGTGATGAACGGTGCCATACTCTCGATACATATGATCGGTCCAGTCGGCAACCACCTGCTGGTAGTCGGCAGCGTCGGCAACACTCAGCGCCAGATCGATGTCTGACCAGGAATCTTCAGCGTCCACGGCAGCGGAGCCGGTCAACGCCGCGCCAGTAATGCGCGCGTCGGCCTGCGCGACCGTGATCAGAGCAGCACGGATTTGGTTTCGGTCTGCGGGTGTGAACATAAAGCACCAGGCTCCTCCAAGATTGTGGGCGCATCGTTTGCGGGTATGCGTGCTGGATTGTACTGTATACGCCGTGTCAATCTACAGCAGTATTCGTTAAGCACAGCCGAGCCACCATATCGCCCTCGTCGTCCAGCCCAATCTCTTGAAATCCTAAGCTATGATACAAGACACGCGCCACGCGATTATCGTCGGCGTAGCCGACCAGGACCTCCCGACAGCCTTTCTGCTGCATGACTGCGATCAATTCCCGGATCGCTGCTTTTCCGTAGCCCCGGCCTTGATGATCGGCGGCGATCATGAGAGCGCTGATCCACCACTCGTCCTGCTCTTGCTCATGTTCATACATCACAAAACCAACCATCTGCTCCCCTGAGGAGATGGCATATGCGCCCCATGCCGGATAGAATTGCATCTCGGCGATACAGAGTAAATTGCTGCTCACAAAGGGTCGTTGTTCGGGCTTGACGTCTAGCTGGCTACACGCGTACCAATTTTCTCGGGTAATCGGCTCCAACTGTATGCTCATACGGCCTCCTCGCAGCTCGCCAATACAGCTGCCTGTTAAGCATAACGTCCCTACCAGGCCGAACATCTCAGGCATTGGATGACAATCCTATCGACTGTTGCTTCTACGTGCCAGGCCATCCATTCGCTCAAGCATCCTCGTTGCCGTATGGATCGCATTCCTGTCACGCTATGCTACAATACTGCTCCTATGTTTTTGACGATCACCAACACCTCAGCACCGGCAACCGATCTTGGCTATCTGCTGGTGAAGCACCCTGAGCGCCTGCATTCGTTCGAGGCGTCGTTTGGGGCGATCCATGTGTTCTATCCCGAAGCGACCACGGAGCGCTGCACCGCCGCGCTGCTGCTGGATGTCGATCCCGTAGCGCTGGTGCGCGGACGGCCAGGCACGCGTGGGGATGGTGCGCTGCTGGATCAGTATGTGAACGACCGGCCCTATGTCGCCTCGTCGTTTTTGAGCGTGGCGATCGCACAGGTGCTCGGCTCGGCGCTGGCCGGCAAGAGCAAAGACCGGCCTGAGCTTGTCGAGACGCCGCTGGCGCTGGAAGCAACGATCGCCGTGCTGCCGTGTCGCGGTGGCGAGGGATTGCTGCGACGGCTGTTCGAGCCGCTGGGCTACACTGTCGCCGTTGAGCGTCATCTCCGCGATCCGCAGTTTCCCGACTGGGGCGAGAGCAACGCCTACACAGTTAAGCTGGCGGCACACTGCTGTCTCCAGGATCTCCTGGCGCATCTATATGTGCTGGTGCCGGTCCTCGACGAAGAGAAGCACTACTGGTTCGGCGCCGATGAAGTAGAGAAGCTGCTCCGGCGCGGCGAGGGCTGGCTTGCCAAACATCCCGAGCGCGATCTGATCACGACGCGCTATCTGAAGCGCAGGCATCTGGTCCGCGCGGCGCTGGCCCGCTTGATCGAGAGCGCGACCGATCCCGATGCGGCCGAGCAGGCCCACGATCAAGAGGAGCAGGCCGTCGAAGAGCGGATCAGCCTGCATACGCAGCGGCTGGGCGCGGTGCTTGCGGCGCTCAAACAGTGCGGCGCACGGCGCGTGCTGGATCTTGGCTGCGGTGAGGGGCGGCTGCTTCAGATGCTGCTGACGGATCGGAGCTTTGAGCAGATTCTCGGCGTGGATGTGGCGTATCGTGCGCTGGAGATTGCGCGGGATCGGCTGCGTCTGGACCAGCTGCCGAGCCAGCAGCAGTCGCGCATCTCCCTGATCCAGAGCTCGCTGACCTACCGCGATCGCCGGCTGGTGGGCTATGATGCCGCTGCGGTCGTTGAGGTGATCGAGCACCTGGATCAGCATCGACTGGCGGCCTTTGAGCGGTCGCTCTTCGAGTTTGCGCGGCCGGCCACGGTGATCATCACGACGCCGAACGCCGAGTATAACGTCAAGTGGGAAAGCCTACCGGCCGGTAAGTTTCGCCACCGCGATCATCGCTTCGAGTGGACGCGCGCCGAGTTTCAGCGCTGGTCGAACGATGTGGCGGCGCGGTTCGGCTACCAGGTGCGCTTTCTGCCGATCGGGCCGGACGATCCCGCTGTTGGGCCGCCGACACAGATGGGCGTTTTACGCGCGACTGAGCCTGCCGCTTAGCTCCTCTGCGCTTCTATCTGAGAGTATCTATGCATCTGTCGCTTCCTGAATTGTCGCTGGTTGTTCTGATCGGCGCGTCCGGCTCGGGCAAGTCCAGCTTTGCCCGGCAGCATTTCAAGCCCACCGAGATCATCTCGTCCGATTTTTGTCGCGGCCTGGTCGCCGACGATGAAAACGATCAGTCGGCCACGACCGACGCCTTCGACGTGCTGCATTATATCGCGGCAAAACGGCTGGCCGCCGGCCGACTCACGGTGATCGATGCGACAAACGTGCAGCCCGAGGCGCGCAAGCCGCTGGTCGCGCTGGCCCGGCAGCATGACTGCCTCCCGGTGGCGATCGTGCTTAACCTGCCGGAGCGTGTGTGCCAGGAGCGCAACACAACGCGCGCCGACCGCAATTTCGGGCCGCATGTGATCCGCCGCCAGGCCGATCAGCTTCGCCGCTCGCTGCGCCATCTCAAGCAAGAGGGCTTTCGCTATGTGTATGTGCTCTCCTCGCCGGACGAGGTCGCCGCTGCCACGATCACGCGCCAGCCGCTGTGGAACAACCGGCGGCATGAGCACGGCCCGTTCGATATCATCGGCGATATTCACGGCTGCTTCGACGAGCTGCTTGAGTTGCTGCACAAGCTTGGCTACACGGTCGAGGTTGCCGAGCAGCAGCCGCTGCGCTACAGCGTGACTCATCCCGAGGGTCGCAAGGTGATCTTGCTTGGCGATCTGGTCGATCGTGGGCCGAAGATTCCCGAGGTGCTGCGGCTAGCCATGACTATGGTCCAGTCAGACACAGCCCTATGCGTTCCCGGCAATCATGATATGAAGCTGCTGCGCAAGCTCAGGGGCAAGGACGTGCAGATCACGCATGGGCTGGCCGACTCGCTCGCGCAGCTTGAGGGGGAGTCGCCGGAGTTTCGGGCACAGGTCGCGGCGTTTTTGGACGGCCTGATCGGCCATTATGTGTTGGACGACGGCAAGCTGGTAGTAGCGCACGCCGGGATGAAGCAGGCCTACCAGGGGCGCAGCTCGAATCGCGTCCGGGATTTTGCGCTCTATGGCGAGACGACGGGCGAGACCGACGAGTTCGGCCTGCCGATCCGCTATAACTGGGCGGCCGAGTATCGTGGAGCGGCCAAGGTAATCTATGGGCACACGCCGGTTCCCGTGCCGGAATGGCTCAATCGGACGATCAACGTCGATACCGGCTGTGTGTTTGGTGGGAGCCTGACAGCGCTGCGCTATCCTGAAGATGAGCTTGTCTCGGTGGCGGCATTGCACACCTATGCTCAGCCGGTACGACCCTTTCTTGAGCCCGAACAGCACGCGCCGGCTCTGTCGGCGCAGCAGCAGCACGACGATATGCTGGACGTGGACGATGTCGTAGGCAAGCGGCAGGTCAGTACGCGGCTGCACCGCACGATCACCATCCGCGAGGAGAACGCGATCGCCGCGTTTGAGATCATGAGCCGGTTTGCTGCCAATCCTAAGTGGCTGATCTACCTGCCGCCCACGATGTCGCCATCGGAGACCACGGCGATCCCGGATCTGCTGGAGCATCCTGCTGAGGCCTTCGCGTACTACCGCCAGTCCGGTGTGCCCAAGGTGGTGATCGAAGAAAAGCACATGGGCTCGCGGGCGGTGGTGATCGTGTGCCGCGATGAGGATGTTGCCCGGCGCCGCTTTGGGGTTGTCGGCGAGGGCATTGGCATCTGCTACACGCGCACCGGACGGCGCTTCTTCGACGATGCGGCGCTGGAAGCGGCGTTTCTTGCCCGCGTGCAGGCCGCGCTCGACGCCAGTGATCTGTGGGCTGAGCTGAAGACCGACTGGATCTGCCTCGACGCCGAGCTGATGCCCTGGTCGGCCAAGGCGCAAGAGCTGCTGCGCCGGCAGTATGCGGCCGTTGGCGCTGCCGCGCGTGCCTCGCTGGGCGTGGCAGTTGCGGCACTGCAACAGACCCAGGTTCGCGGCGTCGCAATCGACGGGCTGCTGACACGCTACGGACAACGAGCCGACATGGTGGCGCACTACACAGAAGCGTACCGCCGCTATTGCTGGCCGGTCGAATCGCTCACCGATCTGAAGCTCGCGCCGTTTCACATTCTCGCCACGGAGGGCACAGTCCATACCGATAAAGACCATCGCTGGCACATGGAAATGCTGGCTCGCCTGTGTCAGGCCGATCCGGAGTTGCTGCTGGCGACATCCTTCAAGGTGATCGATGTGACCGAGCAGACGAGCGTGGAGGAGGGCATTGCCTGGTGGGAAGCGCTGACCGGACGCGGCGGCGAGGGCATGGTAGTCAAGCCGCTTGATTTTATCAGCCACGGCCAGCGCGGCCTGATCCAGCCCGCCGTTAAGTGCCGGGGCAGGGAATATCTGCGCATTATCTATGGCCCCGAGTACACCGCGCCTGACAATCTCGAGCGGCTGCGATCACGTGGCCTCGGCGCGAAACGTTCCCTGGCGCTGCGGGAGTTCGCGCTCGGGATCGAGGCATTGGAGCGCTTCGTGCGCAAGGAGCCGCTGCGCCGCGTCCATGAGTGTGTCTTCGGCGTGCTGGCGCTGGAAAGCGAGCCAGTCGATCCGCGATTGTAGCAGGCGAAGCTCAATCTTTGCGACAAAAATCGTGCTGCCCACTGATGCTGCGTGCCTGCGCCACGAGCCCTCGCCGGCGCAGGCCGATAACGTGGTGCTCGGCCAGAACCGGCAGGCGACCGAGGCCGACGTCCGCGCGTATCTGGGCCATCTAGCCACGCCGTGCGACGACGGGTCGGCCACGCTCCAACCGCTGACTCACACGTTGACTCCTCTCAATACTTGCACCGCTCCCAGCTGATCACCGCCAATCCCTGAAGTTCGTCAAAGGGCGCAAGCTCAGCCATGTCAGCGCGACGGTCTACTCAGACGAGGCGATGGTCGTGTGGTTTGATCTATGAGATTAGTACAAAAATTCTAGACTACTCGGAGATTGTGACCATTGCTGTCACAACGATCTGGTATGATCGCCGATGTAGTAACGAGTGGAATAGGGACAACAGCGTCGAATCATGAGAGCTGCACAGGTGATCGGCAACCATCCGCGATCACGCCTGCTTAATCACCAGGCCAGACCTCAGGACTAGACCTGTTGCCTCAAGCAAGGAAGTGTGTGACATGCCACGAATCACGCCGAAAGAAACGCCGGATAAGCGCCCAGTGGTCAGCTGGTCGAGTGGAAAAGAAGTGCTCGGAACGGATAGAATCTTTAAGGGTTTCTTCGTCGATGTTGGTCTTGACGAGCAGCTCGATGCCGCGTGCGAGGCTGCGGGCTGGGAGCGTGGAGATCTGAGCCATCTGGATGGTTTGGCGCGGACTCACTGGCTCATCCCGACGCCGACACCATTTTTTATCCTGATCCAGGGAATTCCTTTCACGACGATGCCCGCGCTGGTGAAGACCGATGTGTCGTACAGCGGTCTCAAAGCTTACTGGCCGAAAGATGGGCGCAGCGTGCTGGCCTTCCAGGTGCTGCATCCTGATCTCCTGGCCGCCGGCTATCAAGAGCCGCTGCCGGTCAGCGTCAAATCGACCTCGACCGACGACCTGCTCGCGGCGCTGCTCAAGCATAATGCGGTGCTGGATGCCTGTGAGGCGGCGTCTGCGAAGAAAGGCACCGCTCGTACCTTTGAATTTTGGGAGGTGGCGGTTCCGCTAGGCGCCGGCACCAAAGTGGCGCGCGGAAAAGAGTTGCAGTCGCCGATCAGCCCGATTGTGTGTGTGCATCCTGCCCAGCCGGATATTGCCTATCTTCGCAAGCTGCTGGCGCCGAAGGTGGTGGCGGATATTGTCCAGGAGGCGTGGCCCCAGATTACGAGCTGGGCGGCCGATCGCAGCCAGTACCGCAGCGAAAGCGCCGAGCCCGCAGCGGTAAACGGCACTGCTCGGTAAGCTCCATTGCTTAGCTCACAACGGACGGGACCCGTACGAGGAATCGTACGGGTCCCGCTTTTTACGCAGCAAACATAAGATAGTCTGTTGCTGCTGCTCAACCCAGCCCGGCAATATGTAACAGGATGTTTACAAAAATGTTTACAGGATCGTTACATTCAAGCATTGATTATGCTCGCAGGTTGCCAATAGAATAAAGATTGATCTTTGGTGTAGTGTCAGGAATTGTACTCATAACATGTATCAGGCAGAGGAGGCGATGACAGCTTTGCTATGTGCTGACCGCTATCAACGAGCGTTACGCCAGGTAGGAATAGCTTTGTGCCTGCTGTTACTCTGCGCCTGCGGTGAGCCGCCGGAAGCTCTCCTCGCCAACCCGGTTAACTATAC
>DASWTW010000190.1:0-9118 GCA_036401895.1 Herpetosiphonaceae bacterium
GAAGCTGGCATATTTTTTGATAACCGATCTCTTCCCCGCACATTCAAAGAATGAGGAGATGCATGGTTCAGAACGATGCAGCGTTTGCGCAGGAGATCGGCGCAGGGCTGAGCAAAACCCAGCTGCCCGCGTACGCGCCGATGCTGGCGGCGTATCACCGGGCGTGTGCCGCCGAGCTGCGGTCGATCGTCGGCGCGCTGCCGATTGAGGACGGCGATCGCGTGCTGGATATGGCCTGCGGCGATGGTGTCTACTCGGTCTGGCTGGCCGAGCAGGTCGGCGCCAATGGTCGTGTGGTCGGCGTGGACATCTCGCCGGCGTATCTTCAGGCAGCGCAGGAGCGCGTGCGGCGCAGCGACTACGCCGAGCGGATCAGCTTTGAGAGCGGCAACATCGACCGGCTGCCGTTTCCCGACGATCATTTCGATCTGGCGTGGTGCGCGCACAGCCTCTACAGCTTGCCCGATCCAATCGCGGCGCTGCGGGAGCTGCGGCGGGTGGTACGGCCCGGCGGCACGGTCGCGATCCTGGAGAACGATACGATCCATCATATGCTGCTGCCGTGGCCTGCCGAGCTGGAGCTGGCGATCCGGCGGGCGCAGCTTGAGATGCTGGAGTCCCAGACCGAGATGACCGGCAAGTTCTACATTGGACGCAGCCTGTGCCAGAGCTTCGATATGGCCGGCCTGGCACAGTGCAGCATCAAGACCTACACGATCAACCGGGGCGCGCCGCTGGGCCAGGACGAGCGGACGTTTCTCGAAGGCTACCTCTGCGATCTGCGGGAGCGCGCCGACAGCCGGCTGGAGCCCGAGGCTCGCCGCGCCTTCGATCTGCTGCTCGATCCAGGCTCGGATGTGAATCTGCTGGATCGACCGGATTTCTTTATGAGCGTGCTAGAGATCGTGGCGTGCGGCAAGAAGATCGTTGCTGATGATAATTGATGTTTAGCAATGAGTAGAAATATCGAAGTATTCCGGTAGGGATGCATCATCGTAGTGTCGTGGGCGTGATTTATCACGCCCCTACGGATTGGATTAATTTCTTAATACGGCAATTCTATACAATTATTTTGGAATTGATCGGTAGCTACAGGTGAATTTTCGTATTCATTGGCTATTCTTTGTAGGGGCGTGATTTATCACGCCCTGAAGTGTTAAATTTTGATCGCTATTGCAAACTGTAGCAGGCATCAGGAGGCGCAATGCCCATCCGAATCGCAACCGAGGACGATCTCGACGTTATGATCGCGCTGGCCGACGAGAAGCGCACCGAGTACGCGCAGTACGCGCCGACATTTTGGCGCAAGGCCGCCGACGGCCCGAGTAAACAGCGCGAGTATTTTTGTGGCCTGCTGACTCAGCCGAACATCATCGCGCTGGTGAGCGACGAAGACGGCACGATCGAGGGCTTTGTGCTGGGCTCGATCATCGCCGCGCCGCCGGTCTATGATCCCGGAACGCAGGTCTGTGTGATCGACGATTTTACCGTGGCGCAGCCCGAGTCCTGGTCGACGATCGGACGTGCCTTGCTGGAAGCGGCCCGGCAGCATGCCGCAGCCCGGCAGGCGAATCTGACCGTTGTTGTCTGTGGCCACCTGGACCAGGCCAAGCGCGCGATGCTTCGCGAGTCTGGCTTCGGCATTGCCTCCGAGTGGTATGTCAATCCGCTGTAGCTTTCGCCGCTGGCGCGGGTGCTCAATTTCTTGATCTCACTACACAATGAGCGTATTGATTGACCGGTAGGGGCGTATTGCGATACGCCCAGGGCGTGCGCAGCACGCCCCTACACATCAATCTACGCTGCCGCGCTCTGCTGGCGCAGCTCCGAGCCCACGAGCGTTGCGCAGCGCTCGCCGCTGGTCATCGCGCCGTGGATGCTGCTCGCCTCGGTCCACTCCGCCGCGACGTACAATCCTGGCTGCTTAGTACGATTCTGCGGCAGGCGGCTGTAGATGCCGGCGGGCTGCGGAAACTGTGCGTAGCGGATGCGATAAATCTTGAGCGGGTAGTAGCCCATCAGCGCTTGAAGCGCCCGCTCATCGCCCGCGAACATCTGGCGCAGATCGCGCATGGCCTCGACCACAAGCTGCCCATCGTCGAGATCGGGAACGCCTAGCACCACAGCACTCAACAGATGCCGTCCCTGCGGCGCGTAGCTCGGCGCGACGTTGGTCAGCAGCTGAGCGTTGTTGACAAACGCGTCAGGCGCGGCGTTGAGCACGATCTTGCGGCTGGTGTAGATTGGCTCAAGACCCGCGAAATAGATCGCAGCCGTTTGCAGCGCTCCCTCGGGCGGATCGAGATCGGCGAGCGCGCGGGCGCTGGGCGCCTCGGTCGCCAGCACGACAGCATCGGCCGCGATCTCTTCGCCATCGGTCAGCCGCACGCCGGTGACGCGATCGCCGTCGCGGAGCAGCGCCGCCACACGGGCATTGCAGCGAATCTGCCCGGCTGCCCGCAGCGGAGCGGCGAGCTGCTGCGTGATCGCGCCGATCCCGCCGGCCGGCAGTGTGGTCTGGCCTGTCGCCAGCATGCGGAAGTAGAAGCGAAAGGCCGCTGCGCTGGTGCTCAGATCGCGCGATAGGAAAATGCCGCCAAAGAACGGTCGGAAAAAGCTGTCGATCGTGCGCTCGCTGTAGCCTTCCGCGCGCAAATATTCCAGCGTGCTCTGCGTATCCGGCTCGGCGTCTTGATCGCCCTCCTGGCCGCGCAGCTTGAGCGCCAGCCGCACCGTGCGCAGCTTGTCGGCTACCGGAATCGCCGTCGTCAGCGCGGCCTCGGATACATCGCCCCAGTTGCGGTCGCGCAGCGGATCGGTCAGCACGCGCTGCTGTCCGCTCTGTGTCACGATCGCGCCGGGCTCGAAGGGCTGAAGATCGAGCGCCCGCAGATCCAGGTTGCGCTGGACCGCAGGATAGGCATCGAAGAGCACTTGAAAGCCGTGGTCGAGCGTAAAGCCCTCGACGTGATCCGAGCGCACCCGGCCGCCGACATCCGCCTCGGCCTCCAGAACAGTGACAGGAATCTGCTGCTGATGCAGATGACGAGCGCAGGTCAGCCCGGCCAGCCCGGCCCCAACGATCAAAACAGTCATGCGATACTTACTCCTTTGCAGAATCTACTTTTTATGATACGCGATTTTCGTCTCTGCATAGAGCTTGCGCCGGGAATCGAACAGCGGCGATCTCGGGAACGAGATCGCCGCTGCGTGGCCTGATGTTGTGCTACCAGCTGACGCTCTGGCCGCGGTAGAAGGTTCCGTAGTAGCCGCCGCCGTTGCCGTAGTAGCGCACGTTATGCGGCTCGACGCTCTGGCCGCTGTACACGCCGCGGTTGCCGTAGTCGACGCTGGCGTTGAGATAGATGCCCTGGTGCAGATGCGGCGTGAAGAAGCCGTCGCTATAGTTGCCGCTACCGCCCGCGTAGCCGATCACGGTGCTGATCGTGACCGCCTGGCCCGGCGAAACGTTGATGCTGCTCAGGTGCGCCGCCAGGCTCTTGTAGCCGTTGCCGAGATCGATGATCACGACGCGGCCAAGTGTGGACCAGCCGCCGCCGGCCCAGCCGGTCGCGAGGACGGTTCCAGCGCCGGGCGAGTACGCGATGTCGCCGGTTCGCAGCCGAAAGTCGATCGCGTGGTAGTCATTCAGGCGGCCCGCGACATTACAGTTGACATGGTAGCCCTCGTTATAGAACGATGGGCCGGCGTTGGACCAGCCGTTGCCGTTGGCGGTGTTGGCGAAGGGCGTCTGGATCGCTTTCCAGGTCGGCCAATCGACGCAGCCCGGCCCTGCCATCGGCTCGATCACGTCAAGATCGTGCTGAATGCCGGCCGCGTGGTCGTGCTCCGGCTGCGGGCCTTTCGGCAGGGCGTCGTGAATCGCTCCCGCCGGCACTGTGCTGATCACATCGTCGGCCTTGACCAGGTTGAGTGCCTCAACCGATTGTGTGGGCGCCGTAAATTGGAGGCTGTCGAGCAGCGCGGTGCCCTCGGTATCGAGCATGCCGCGACCGTAGATCACTTCATACAGCCGGTTGTTGGCCGCGACATACACGTAGGTGTTTTCCGAGGACATGCCCGGTACCGGGTAGAGCGCGATCGCCGGATGGCCCGCGATGGCGATCGACTTCTGGTTGATGGCGATGTCGGGATACTGCGCGACCAGGTCTTTGGCTGCGCTCTGGAGATCGCCCGCCCCATGCTGGCGCATCCAGCTTACGCGCAGCGCCATGCGCGACTCCGCGTCGAGGCCGCCTTGCTTGCCTTCCATCAGCGTAAAGCCAAAGTTGTGCGACAGATATTGATCCTGGGCCAGATGCAACGCTTCGGGATGCTTCAAACGAATGCCGAGCACCGGATCGGCGTGGATCGATCCCGCAGCATTGGACGCAGGTGTGAACTGCATTGCGACAGCCAGCAGCGCGCCGGTGGTGAGAACGCCTAGACGCTTCAACATACAAGCTCCTTTTTTCGCGATCTGGTTGTAGATGAGCTGGAGAAATGCGGAAGGGGGCTAGCTCCTAAGGTAAAATTTCTTATACAATTTGTCAATAAGGGATTCCCCTACCTTGGATGGGGGGAATCCCTACCGCGCGTCGTGCCTTGACAGCGTCTCCCGTGTTGGCATAGACTCTAAGAGCTTCATGTGCCGCCGAGGAGGAGAGCAACGATGCATCCGCGTATCATCAGTGAGCTTCGTGCGATCGTTGGGCAGCGCGGCCTGATCACCGAGGCCGAGCAGTTGCGAACGTACGAGTGCGATGGTTTGACGAATTTCCGGGTGATGCCGCTGGCGGTCGCGCTGCCCGCTTCGGGTGAGCAGGTCCAGGCGATCGTGCGGATCTGCTACCGCGAAGGCATCCCGTTTGTGGCGCGCGGCTCCGGGACTGGTCTCAGCGGCGGCGCGCTGCCCGTCGAGAGCGGCATCGTGATTAGCCTGGCGCGGCTCAATCGCATTCTTGAGGTCGATCTTCCCAACGCGCGGATCGTCGTCGAGCCGGGCGTGATCAATCTGCATGTCACGCAGCAGGTCGCGGCACACGGCTACTTCTACGCGCCCGATCCGTCGTCGCAGTCGGTCTGCACGATTGGCGGCAACGTGGCGGAAAACTCCGGCGGCGCGCACTGTCTCAAGTATGGCTTTACCGCGAATCATGTGCTGGGCCTGAAGGTCGTGCTGCCTGACGGCGAGATCGTGGTGCTGGGCGGCAAAACGCTGGATCAGCCGGGCTACGATCTGATGGGCGTGTTCGTCGGCTCCGAGGGCACGCTGGGCATTGCGACCGAGATCACGCTGCGGCTGGTCAAGCGGCCTGAGGTGATCCAGACGCTGCTGGCGGCCTTCCACTCCACCGACGAGGCCGGCGCCGCCGTGAGCGAGATCATCGCCGCCGGGATCTTGCCGGCCGCGATCGAGATGATGGACAATCTCAGCATCCAGGCGGCGGAGGCAGCGGTACACGCGGGCTATCCGCAGTGCGAGGGCTTGCTGCTGGTCGAGCTTGACGGTCCCGCCGCCGAGGTCGCGCTGTCGATGGAGCGCGTCACCACAATCTGTCGCGATTGCGGCGCGTGGGAGATCCGGCTGGCGCAGTCCGAGGCCGAGCGGCTGGTGGTGTGGAAAGGGCGCAAGGCCGCCTTCGCCGCGATGGGCCGCGTCTCGCCCGACTACATCGTGCAGGACGGCGTGATCCCGCGCACGGCGCTGCCACGCGTGCTGCGCGAGATCAAGCAGCTCAGCGAGGCGGCCGGCCTGAGGGTTGCAAACGTCTTCCACGCGGGCGACGGCAATCTGCATCCGCTGGTGCTCTACGATCGCAGCGTGCCCGGCCAGGAGCATATCGCCGAGGAGCTGTCGTTCGACATCATCAAGCTGTGTGTGCAGGCGGGCGGCTCGATCACCGGCGAGCATGGCGTGGGCCGCGAAAAACAAAAATTCATGTCGACGATGTACGCCGAGCCGGATCTCGACACCATGCAGCTGGTGCGCTGCGCCTTCGACCCGCGTCATCTCGCCAATCCCGACAAGCTTTTTCCGCGTCCCCGGCTGTGCGCCGAAAAGCCCGGCCGCTACGAGCCGCATCCGCTGGAGCAGGCAGGGGTGGCTGAACTGTTTTAGAACAAAACGGAAGAACCTAGAACCCAGAACCTAGAACCTAGAACCGGGACGAGAACAGAGAACAAAGCAAGCACCTTAAAGATCGCCGTCCCCCTTGTTCCCTTGTTCGCTTGTTCCTTTGTTCTTCCTTTCATGGAGCGCGTCGATGATGGTTGACTCCCAAACGCTGCATGCCGATCTGAGCGCGATCGTGGGTGCGCAGCACGTACGACCGGCAGCACCAGACGACGCGATCGACGGTGTGCAGCCGCAGATGATCGTCGAGCCCGGCGACGAGGCGCAGGTAGCGGCGGTGCTGCGGCTGGTTTCCGGCGCCGGGCTGAGCGTCGCGCCGCGTGGTGGCGGATCAAAGCTGGGCTGGGGCAATCCTCCGCGCAGCCTGGATCTGATCCTTTCGACGCGACGTCTGGATCGCGTGGTCGAGCACGCCTGGGGCGATATGACCGCGACAGTTCAGGCGGGCTGTACAGTGGCCGAGCTTCAGCGCGTGCTGGCAGAGCATGGTCAGCGGCTGGCGCTCGATCCGCTCTGGCCGGAGCGCGCGACGATCGGCGGGATTCTGGCGACCAACGATAGCGGCTCGCTCAGGGCGCGCTACGGCACACTCCGTGACCTGGTGCTGGGCCTGACGATCGCGCTGCCGGATGGGACGCTGGCCCGCAGCGGTGGTAAAGTCGTCAAGAATGTGGCGGGCTACGATCTGCCCAAGCTGATGAACGGCGCGCTCGGCACGCTGGGCGTACTCACCGAGGCGACCTTTCGGCTGTATCCGCTGCCGGCTCACGTGCGCTGCCTGCGCTTTGGCGCCTCCGAGGTCAGCGCGCTCCACCGGCTGATCCTGCGTGTGCTGGACTCGACGCTGGTGCTGACCGGCGCGCAGCTCTCAGTCGCGGCCGACGCAGCGCCGGCGCTGGATCTGCGCTGTGAGGGCATCGCCGAGGCACTGGACGATCAGATCGCGCAGCTGATGCAATTTGGAACCGGCCTCTCGGTCGCAGCGCTTACACCCGGCGACTGGCGCGGCTACGAGTCGCTGTGGATCGATGCCGAGCCGGCGCTGATCTGTAAAGTCAGCGTGCTGCCGGGCGACATCGACGCGCTGGTCCAGACGATCCGGCGTGTGGCCGGGCCGCTACGACTGGACTGGCAGCTGAAGATCCAGGCGCTTGGCACCGGCATGCTGCGCGTCTCGGCCGCGAACGAGCAGGCGCTGCTGGCGGCCTTGAGCATCCTGCGCTCCGAGATCGGGCAGCTTTCCGGCTCCTGTGTGGCGTTGCACGCTCCGCTGGCGGTCAAGCAGCGCATCGACGTGTGGGGCGCCGCGCCGGGCTCGCTGCCGCTGATGCGCCGGGTCAAAGATCGCTTCGATCCGCAGCAGATACTCAACCCCGGACGTTTTGTAGGAGGCATTTGATGGCACAGGCCGTGAAGGAAGCAACCGGCAGCCCGATCAGCATCTTTGACGCGTATCATCCGCCCTCGCCCGAGCTGATCGACGAGTGCGTTCACTGTGGCTTTTGCCTGCCCACCTGCCCGACCTATCTGCTGTGGGGCGAGGAGATGGACTCGCCGCGTGGGCGGATCTACCTGATGAACCTGGGCAATCAAGGCCAGGCCGCGCTGACCGATACCTACGTCCGCCACTTCGATCAATGTTTGGGCTGCATGGCCTGCCTGACGGCCTGTCCCTCGGGCGTGCAGTACGACAAGCTGATCGAGTCCACGCGCGCCCAGATCGAGCGCAACTACCGGCGCTCGCTGCCCGATAAGCTGTTTCGGCGGCTGCTCTTCGCGCTGTTTCCGCATCCCAATCGTCTGCGGGTGCTGGCAGCGCCGCTGTGGGTGTATCAGGCGTCGGGGCTGCGCGGCCTCGTCCAGCGCTCCAACGTGCTGGATCTGCTGCCGGCGCGGCTCAAGGCCATGGAGTCGCTGCTGCCGCCGATCTCGCTGGCCGGCCTGCGCTCCAACGTGCCGGCGCGTACCCCGGCGCGTGGCCAGCGCCGCCGTCGCGTCGGGCTGCTGCTGGGCTGTGTGCAGCGAGTCTTTTTCGGCGATGTGAACGCTGCCACCGCGCGGGTGCTGGCCGCCGAGGGCTGTGAGGTTGTCGCGCCGCCGGAGCAGGGTTGCTGTGGCGCGCTGATGGTGCATGCCGGTCAAGAGCAGGATACGCTGGCGCTGGCGCGGCGCATGATCGAGACCTGGGAGCGCGTCGACGTCGATACGATCGTGATCAATGCGGCCGGCTGCGGCTCGACGCTCAAAGAGTACGGCTATTTGCTGCGCGACGATCCGGTCTATGCCGAGCGGGCCCGCGCCTTCTCCGCCAAATGCAAAGATATTTCCGAGGTGCTGGCCGAGCTGGAGCCGCGCGCGCCGCGCCACCCGCTGAATTTGCGCGTCGCCTACCACGACGCCTGCCATCTTCAGCACGCGCAGGGCGTCCGCGCCCAGCCGCGCCAGGTTCTGGGTACGATCCCCGGCCTTGAGATTCGCGAGATCCCCGAGGCCGCGATCTGCTGTGGCTCGGCGGGCGTGTATAACCTCGTCGAGCCGGAGCCGGCCCAGCAGCTGGCCGATCGCAAGGTGCAGCATGTGCTCTCCACCGGCGCGGATATCCTGGCGACCAGCAATCCCGGTTGCCTGCTCCAGATCATGAATGGCCTCAAGCGCGCCGGTCATCCCTTGCCTGCGCTGCATCCCGTCGAGCTGGTCGACGCCTCGATCCGGGGCGTGCTGCCGGCGGCGCTGGAGCGGCGCTAGACGGCTAAAAGCTTATACCTGTTGAGGTGCCATCATGGGCTCATTGCGTTCAATGGCTGTGCTGGCGAGTCTGCTGATCGCGCTGTGTGCCGGCGCTCAAGCCACGCCCTCTGCCGCGACCGCGAGCGTACCAGCGGCAGCCGATTGCGCTGCTGAAGGCGCGCACTGTGTGTTCATGCCCTGGATGCGTGTTCCAGCGCCGCCGCCCATGCTTCAACCGCTGGTGAGCATCCCCGG
>DASWTW010000191.1:0-43896 GCA_036401895.1 Herpetosiphonaceae bacterium
TCGGAAGCCAGCGCAAAGCCAAACTGCGCCGCAAACCGGGCCGCGCGCAACATCCGCAGCGGATCGTCGGAGAGCGCGTTCGGGCCACAGGGCCGGATCTGCCGCCGCCGCAGATCGCTCTCGCCCTGTGTCGGATCGAGCAGCAGGCCTCGCAGATCGATGGCGGCGAGCCCCTCTTGCAGAGGCAGCGCCAGCGCGTTGATCGTCAGATCCCGCAGCCGTAGATCCTCCTCGATCGAAGGAGCGCGTAGCCGAACCAGATCGATAACCGTCGGCGCGGCAAGCTCGGACGTCCACACAATGCGCGCGGTATCGGTCGCGTCGTGAAGCGGCACAAACGCGCCGCCGGTACGATCCGCCAGCTCACGCGCCAGCGTCAGCGCCGAGCCGGCCACCGCGATGTCAATATCGCCGCTGGGCCGTCCACGCAGCAGATCGCGCACATAGCCGCCGACCAGCCAGGACTCGCAGCCGCGCTCGGCCAGAAACGTCTGGATCGGCGCGAGCACTGGCCGATGCTCGTCTGGCAGCGTTACACGTTCCATCACTATTCCCTCAGCGCGACCAGGATCGCCGCCGCAATCTCGTCGATCGATCGCACCGCTGCGAAATGCCCGGCAGCCGGCCCGCTGACGATCAGCGGAACCGGATTCCGCGTATGCACACGCGTCGTCTGGTCTTCGCTGTTGCCGTGATCGCTGGTGAGAATCAGCGTATCGCCGGAGCTGCGATGCGCCAGAATGCCGCCGATCAGGCCGTCGACCAGTGACAGCGCCATCGCGACCGAAATATCGAGCCGCTCGTGCGCCGCCAGATCCGGCAGATATGTTTCGTAGGCGACCAGATCCGCAGCGCGTGCCAGCGTCGCCAGACGTTCGCCCGCCGCATCCGGCGTGATCAGCGGCAGATCGTCGCTATCCAGCCGCGACCGCAGCAGCGCATGGCTCACGTCCCAGCCAAGCGCTGTGCCGCACTGGAGATGATCGAGGCCGCGCAGCTCAAGACCGGACTCCAGCGCGGCCCAGGTTCCCGCTGTGTGACGCAAGCGCCGCTGCGCGACGACCTCAAGATAGCCGGGCAAGTAGCCGTTCGCCCAGACAACCCGCGATCCCTGCGCCAGCGCCGAGCGAAACAGATTCTGCTGCGACAAATATTCACGCATGGCGATGGTGGGATAGCTGGGCTGGTGCCGTCCGTTGAACGCCGCCGCATTGAAGCCGCCATAGATCGCGGCGTGGCCCGATCCGCTCTGCGGCAGGCCCGGCACGCCCAACGTCGCATCGATCGGAGCGGCGCGCAGGCTCGCGGTCTCGATGCACAGCACGTCGGTCAGCGGCGCGTCGAGCAGGCCCGTAAGCTGCGGCAGGCCCTCGGCGACAGGGTTGTGCGGCCCGGCGGGAGCGAGGCCCACGCCATCGATCATCACAAAGATCAGTGCCATGCGTTTTCCCAATACAAAGCGCCTGGAGCGATGCTCCAGACGCTGCATTGTAACACGGGCTTTGTGGGGCGAGTGTCCGGCTTTGGGCCTAGCCCAGCAGATCTTTGACCATCTGCGCGATGTCGGTCGGCAGCTTGGCGACACGCACGCCCACGGCTTCCAGCGCCGCGATCTTCTCCTGAGCTGTGCCCTCGCCGCCCGAGATGATCGCGCCGGCGTGGCCCATGCGCTTGCCTGGCGGTGCTGTCTGGCCCGCAATAAAGCTGACCACCGGCTTGGTCACGCGCTCCTTGATGAACGCCGCCGCCTCCTGCTCCGCCGTGCCGCCGATCTCGCCGATCAGCACGATCGCCTTGGTCTGATCGTCGTTCTGGAACAGCTCAAGCACGTCGATAAAGTTGGTGCCGATGATCGGATCGCCGCCGATACCGACGATCGTGCTCTGGCCCAGGCCAAGCTTGGTCAGCGCGTCGACGGCCTCGTAGGTCAGCGTGCCCGACTTCGAGACTACGCCCACCGGCCCCGGCGTGGCGATGCTGCCGGGAATAATGCCGACCTTGGCCTCGCCGGGCGTCAGCAGGCCGGGGCAGTTCGGGCCGATCAGCCGCGCTCCGCGCTGGTGCACATACTCATAGGTCGCGACCATATCGTTGGCCGGCACGCCCTCGGTGATGCAGACGATCAGCTTGATGCCCGCATCGGCAGCCTCGCGCACCGCGTCGGGCGTATTGAGCGCCGCCGGCACATAGATCACCGACGTGTTCGCGCCCGCCTGCTCGACCGCCTCGCGAACGGTGTTGAAGACCGGCACTTTGCCGTCGACAGCCATCTGGCCGCCTTTGCCCGGCGTGGTGCCGCCGACGATGTTCGTGCCGTACGCCAGCATGGCCCGTGAGTGAAACGTACCCTCGTTGCCGGTAATGCCCTGCACAACCAGCCGGGTATTCTTATCAACCAGAATGCTCAAATTGACCTCCTCGTCCTAGTACCCTGAGTTGCAGGCAGCGTTACCGGCGTGTCAGCACACGCGGCACGTGCCGGATCGATCCAAAAAGTTAGCGCGTCTGCTCCTTGAGCAGCTTGAGATCTGCCTCGACCATCATTACGACCAGCTCCTCGAACGATGTCTCGGGCACCCAGCCGAGCTGCTCGCGGGCCTTGGTCGGATCGCCCACCAGCAGATCGACCTCGGCGGGACGCATGAAGCGCTCGTCCTGAACCACGTAGTCGCGGTAGTCAAGGTCTAGATGGCCGAACGCTACCTCGCAGAAGTGTGACACCGGGTGCGTCTGGCCGGTCGCGATCACATAGTCGTCGGGCTGATCCTGCTGGAGCATCAGCCACTGCGCTTTGACGTAGTCCTTGGCGTAGCCCCAGTCGCGCTGTGCGTCGAGGTTGCCGAGTCGTAGCTCGCTGGCCAGGCCCAGCTTGATCTGCGCCGCGGTATGCGTAATCTTGCGCGTAACGAACTCAAGCCCGCGCCTTGGACTTTCATGGTTGAACAACATCCCGGAGCACGCGAACAGGTTGTAGCTTTCGCGATAGTTGACCGTGATCCAGTGGCCGTAGACCTTCGCCACGCCGTAGGGCGAGCGCGGATAGAACGGCGTAGTTTCGCGCTGCGGCACCTCAACGACTTTGCCGAACATCTCCGACGAGCTAGCCTGGTAGAAGCGAATCTCGGGATCGACGATGCGAATCGCGTCCAGAATACGCGTCACGCCCAGGCCGGTCACCTCGCCCGTAAACACCGGCTGCGAGAACGAAGTCTGCACAAAGCTCTGCGCCGCCAGGTTATACACCTCGGTCGGCCGGTGCTCGCGTAGCAGCCCGATCAGCGAGACCTCGTCCATCAGATCGCCGGGAGCCAGCGTGACCTTGTCCTGAATATGTTTGATCCGCTCGAAGTTCACCGTCGAGGAGCGGCGGATCATGCCGATCACCTCGTAGCCTTCTTCGAGCAGAAAATCTGCCAGATACGATCCGTCTTGACCTGTAATACCCGTAATTAGCGCTCGTTTTTTCATCATACTCCTCGTATTAAATTAGGCTGCCTGCGGTTGAACAGCCAATGCGCTCACCGACAGGGCAGCAACGACCTTGCAGGAGTATAATGGACGACGATCGTCTGTGCTGCTAAGTGAGTTAGCAGATCCGGCGCCGGAATGAGCTACACTACACATATGCCTGAACAACTTGGCGCGCGGCTGGCGCGCTTACGTACCGCGCTGGGCTGGACCCAACAAGAGCTTGCCGATCGCGTTGCCGTGTCGCGAGTAGCGATCTCCCACTTCGAGATGGGCCTGCAAGTGCCCTCCGAGCGCACGATCGCGCTGCTGGCCGGCGTCTTCAAACAAGAGCCGGGCGATCTCGTCGCGAATACCTACTACCCACCGGCCAAATCCGACCGGCTGCCGGCGATCGTGGCGCGCTACACAGCGATCGAGAGTGAGCTACAGCTGCTGGATCGTGATCTCACCTGGCTGGATCGCATCGCCACGCTGCCGCACGCTCACGGCATCGCCCTTGAAACGCTGCACGGCTGGCTTCAGCGCCTGGCGCATCTCCGCGACGCCACCCACGACCGCCGATCCAGCCAGCAGCTTGAGGCCGCGCTAAGAGCTGTTCAGCAAGCATTACAAGCACTGTAGAACAAAAGAACAAGAGAACAAGAGAACAAATTGAAGACTGAGAATTTGTTCGTTTGTTTATTTGTTCCTTTGTTCCTTCACTCTTTACGCGCCCTTCGCCACCTCAACAACCTTCTGCGCCGCCTCGCCCAGCGACGACGCCGGGATCAGACTTGCGTCCGCCAGGATGCGCGCGCCCTCCTCGGCGTTCGTACCGACCAGACGCACGACCATCGGCACCTGGCGTGAGACCTGGCCCAGCGCCGCCACGATGCCCTTAGCAACTTCGTCGCCGCGCGTGATGCCGCCGAAGATGTTGATCAGCACAGCCTTGACATTAGGATCGGAGAGGATGATGTTGAGCGCCGCCGCGACTTTCTGCGCGTTCGCGCCGCCGCCGATGTCGAGGAAGTTGGCCGGCTCGCCGCCAAACATCTTAACCACGTCCATCGTCGCCATCGCCAGGCCCGCGCCGTTGACCATGCAGCCGATGTTGCCGTCGAGCTTGATAAAGGTCAGATCCGACTCGCGGGCTTTCAGCTCGGCCTCGGGCTCGCCGGCGGTGTCACGTAGCGACTCGAAGTCTTTGTGGCGGAAGAGCGCTGAGTCGTCGAGCAGGATCTTGGAGTCCAGCGCCTGGAGCGTGCCGTCGTTTTTGATCACCAGCGGGTTAATCTCGACCAGCGAGGCGTCGGTCTCGACAAAGATCTTGTAGATGCCCAGCGCAATGTTGGCGAACTGCCGCGCCTGCTTGGAGTCGGTCAGGCCGATGTCGAAGGCCAGCTCGCGCGCCTGGAACTCTTGCAGGCCAATCATCGGATCGGCCGCCAGCTTCTTGATCGCATCGGGATTGGTCTTGGCGACCTCCTCGATCTCGACGCCGCCCTCAGCCGACGCGATCATCACGATGCGCTTGGTGCCGCGATCCAGGATCGCCGACAGATAGATTTCTTTCTGATACTGGATCGCCTCGGCCACCAGCACTTTCTCAACGGTCAGCCCCTTGATGTCCATGCCCAGGATCTGGCCCGCCACCTCCTCGGCCTGCTCGGGCGTATCGGCCAGCTTCACGCCGCCGGCCTTGCCGCGCCCGCCGACCTGCACCTGCGCCTTGATGACCACCGGGCCGCCGACCTGCTCGGCCAGCTGGCGAGCTTCCGCAGCCGTCGCAGCAACACCGCCGCCGGTCACCGGCAGACCATACTTTTGCAAAATGTCACGTGCTTGATATTCGTGCAGCTTCATCTGAAAAGCTCCCTCGCTTTGCATGATCGCAGTGATTAGGATTACCAGGCAGCTATGTTAACACAAGAGAGGCCGCTTGCAAAACGCCGTCGATCCGACTGCGCCGGGGAGTACCAAGTAAACCTTTATCGATGGCCCTCTCCTCGGAGCGAGATAGCACCAACGTGTGATTGCGTGTAGTAGCCGGATCTTTATACTGCGGAGAAAGGTTCCCATCCCAATCTCGACCCAGCTCGGAAAGGTTTTGCTCATGCGGTATCTGTTGGATCAGCGCTCCTATGACGATCTGCTGGCGCGCACCGATCACACCGTCGATTGTTATGTTCGTCCCGGCGAATATTTGCACCATATGTACGTGGACGGCGTGAAGTATATTGTCGCCCGCGCGCTCTACGACTGCGTCAAAGACGCGCGCGCCAAAAACGATCTGGATGCGCTGCGGCATCTCACCATGCATAAGCAAGACCTTGACGCGCTCGTCGCCGAGTCGCAGCAGAACGGCACGCTCAACGGCGCGCGCATGCTGGGCCACGCGCTCCCCAGCGACGACGGACAGCCCAAAGCGGATAACTCGTACTTTCCCAAGCTGCCCAAGACCGCCGAGGAGACCGGACTCAGCCGCTCGTTCATCCAGGAAATGATCATCCGCGTGATCTATAACCGCAGCAGCGCGAGCGGCATGGAGCTGGCTACTGAGCTGGGCCTGTACTACAGCGTGATCGAGCCGCTGCTGCAAGAGCTGCGACAGCGCGAGGTGGTGGATATTATCGGGCAGCGCGGCTTTGGCGAGACCAACTACGAGTACACGCTTACCAATCGCGGCGTGCAGCAGGCCAACGACGCGATGCTCAAAACCCAGTACAGCGGCTACGCGCCGGTTCCATTCCAGACCTATCTGGACTCGGTCAAGGCCCAGACGATTAAGCATATGGTCGTGACGCGCCGCAGTATTCGCCGCGCCTTTGCCGATCTGATCATCACCGACTCTGTGCTGAACTCGATCGGCCCTGCCGTCAACGCGGCCTCGTCGATCTTTCTCTTCGGCTATCCCGGCAACGGCAAGACCAGCATCGCCGAGCGCATCACGCGGCTGATGGGTGATCACATCTATATCCCGTACGCCGTCGAGGCCGGCGGCCAGATCATCAAGCTCTTCGACAACATCGTGCATGAAAAAGTCGACGACATGACGCTCGATCCCGAGAAGCAGTACGATCAGCGCTGGGCCAAAATCAAGCGGCCGGTTGTGATCGTCGGCGGCGAGCTTACGCTGCCCATGCTCGATCTGATCTACAACGAGAATGCGCGCTTCTACGAGGCTCCTTTCCAGATGAAAGCCAACGGCGGCATCTTCCTGATCGACGACTTTGGCCGCCAGCAGTGCCGCCCGATGGACCTGCTCAATCGCTGGATCGTGCCGCTGGAGAAGCGCTACGACTACTTGACAACTGTCACGGGCAAGAAGATCGAAATCCCCTTCGATCAGCTGCTGATCTTCTCGACCAACCTCGACCCGAACCAGCTCGCCGACGAAGCGTTTCTACGGCGTATCAAGTTCAAGATCGAGGTGCGCGATCCCGACGAGGCACAGTGGCGGCAGATCTGGGATCTGGTCTGCAACGGGCGCAAGGTGAAGCTCGACTCGCGCGGCCTGGATTATCTGCTGGAAAAATGGTACAAGCCCTTCGATCGCCCGCTACGCATGTGCCAGCCCCGCGATATTCTGGATCAGATGATCAGCATCGCCAAGTACAACATGGAGCCGCCGACCTTCAGCCCGGATCTACTCGACGCGGCCTGCGAGTCCTACTTTGTGAGCAAAGAAGCCAAGAACTTCGGCGCGAAAGTCCGCCTGGATTAGCAAGTTTCGCTCAATCATGCTAGCACAAACAAAAACCCCTCTCCTGTCGCGACGGGAGAGGGGTGCTGCTTTAGCAGCGGGGTGAGGGCCAGCCTACTTGCGCCGGGCGCGCTCCTTGGCGGCTCGCAGCCGCGCGATCGAGTCCTCGGCGGTCGGTGCGGGCGGCGCGGCGCTTTCGGCAGCCTGGCGCGTTTCTTCGGCAGAAGGCCGCTCGACACGCGGCGCCGCGCGCTGTGGTCGCTGGGTAGTCGTCGGCTGTACCTCGGCCGGCGGCGTGATCTGTTCCTCGGCGGTGTTGCGCCGAGCGCCACGGGTAGCGGCCCGCGCCTTGGCACGATGCAGCTCGCCCATCAAGGGCTGCGCTGCCGCCGGCGACGTGCGACGAGTTGGTATATGCGCGCCTGCCCACGCACGCGCCTCGGCAAAATCACGACGACGCAGGCTCAATCGGCGAACGGCAATATCCAGCGGCAGCAGCAGCAGCACCAGCAGCAGCAGCGGAATACTGATCTCCTGAGCGCGCTGAACCGCCGCCAGATTATGCTCGAATGCTGCCGCCGGTGTTTCCAGCGGCTTGCCGCCGGTCTCCTGCGCGATGCGCTCAAGCAGCGCAACGTTGCTCTGCTGCTGGCGATACTCCGGCGAGTATGGCACAACCAAACCTACCATCTGCTGGCCAATCGGCTGGCCCTGGTTCTGAGCGTTCACCTGCACCAGATACGATCCGGTCTGGGGGTTAGGAATCGAGGCCTGGAACTGGCCCGGCCCAACCTGACGCAGCGGCAGCGATTGGCTGGAGCCGTCAGGACTGACCAGCGTGGCCGTGACCTGAGCATCCGGCAGGGCGGTGCCATCCTGGCTCTTTGCCTCCGCCGTGACGATCGCCTGCGTGCCCTCGATGCGTGTCTGGGCGTTAAGCTCATTCTCGGCCTGTCGCGGCACGGTCCAGGCGATCATCTGCGCGGCGAAGGTGCCGAACTGCTGCCAGCGCACCAGATCGGTGCCCCACTGGCCCTTGAAATCCGAGGTCCAGGCTACGGCGCGACCCAGGCCATACTGCCACTGCGCCAGCACCGGATCGCCCTCCGGCGACTGCAAGATCAGCTGGGCAGCATCTTTTAGCTCGGTGCCGTTGTAGCCATAGAGCGATGGCCAGCCCTGGTCGGTCAGGCCGCGCAGAATCGGCGAGTCGCCCGCCAGTCCTGGCACAAACTGCTGCTCGATGATGTACGAGCCGATCGTCTTGACCGTCTCCTCGACGAAAATCTGCGGCACGTCCTCCATATTGACCACGGGATAGTAGCGCCCGCCGCCCGCCTCGGCCAGCTCTTCGAGATATGGCGCGGAGCCGCCGCCCGCTGCCACAGTCGAAAGCGTAATCCCTGCGGAGCGCAGTTCATTGGCGATACCGGTCTGCTGGCCCGCCGACGACCAGCCGTCAGTGAGCAGAATCACGTGTTTGACCTTGGCGTCGCTTTTCTCAAGCGCTTCTTTGGCTGCCAGCAGACCGCCGCGCACATTGGTCTGGCCATCCGGCGCGATCGGCGCGACCGCCTCGGTGATCTCTTCCAGGCTAGGGACTTTGCTGACATCGACGGCCCAGTGCGGCACCGAGTCGAACGCCACCACGCCGAGCTGATCGTCGGGCTGGAGCAGCGCGCTGGCCTGAACCACCGCCTCTTTGGCAATATCCACCTTGACCACGCCGCCCTCGGGCATGCCCGCGCGATCCGGGCTGTTGCAGTGACACGCCGCCATCGAGCCCGACTTATCGATCACAAAGACGATCGCTATGTCGGGCCGGCGCTGCTTATCCTTGACTTCCATGTTGACCGGCAGCGCCTCCTCGACGGGCGTTCTGTTGTAGCCACCCATGCCGTAGGCTCGATCGCCGCCGACCATCACCAGACCACGGCCCAGATCTCGAACATACGAGGGCAGCAGCTTCATCGACGAGGCGGGCAACCGACCGGCCGCGACATTGACCAGCGCGACCGCATCGTAGCCGCCAAGCTCGGCCAGATTCGTCGGCATGGTCTCGGGCGCAACAATCGTAGGATTCATCTGCGCGGTCTGGAGCGCCGTCGCCAGATTCGCTGCCTCGCCAGCCTTGCCCTCGACCAGCAGCACACGCGGCTCGCCCTGCACGTCGATCAGCGCCGCCGCCTGATTATTTTGCGCGCGGGTATCGTTAGCAACTTCGATCTCGGCGGTGTAGCGCGCAAAGCCGTCGCTCTCGGCGCGCACCGAGAACGGAATCGTCTGGCGTCCGGCCTTTAGCTCGACCGGTCTTTCTTCGATGACACCGGCGCTGGAGCGCAGCCGGATGGTCGCAGCGGTATCAACACTGGATTCGACAACCACATCCAGCGGAATATTCTGACCTTTGCGGACTGTGGAAGGCGCGCGCAGCTCGGAAACTTGCACAACATCGTTGGCCGTCTCGCTGAGGCTGACAACCTCGATCGGCACGTTGCGGGCACGCGCCAGGGCCACAGCGGAAAAAATATCGCCCGCGTTCTCGCCGCCGTCTGAGAGCAGCACCAGCCGCTTCTGGGTATCGGCGGGAAGCAGCGCCAGGCCCAGGTTGATCGCCTCGCCGATGTTGGTGCGCGTCGTCACCGGCACCGATTGCAGCCGTCGCAGCGCCTGCTCCGTCGATGGAGCGCGCTCGACCAGCGCGTTCTCGCCGAACGCCACGATCGCCGCTTTATCGCCCTCGCGCATGGTAGCCAGCGCCGACTGAATAAACGCCTCAGCGCGGGTGCGATCCTCAGGCGAGACCGAGTCGGAGCTATCGACCAGAAACACGGTGGTTAGCTCATCCACACGCCGCACAACCTGCGTGCCGGCCAGTGCCCCAACGAGCAGCACAAAGAGCAGCAGCCGCAGCACAATACTGCTCCAGAATCGAACAACCGGCAGCCGGCGAGGAGCCAGCAGCGCCAGCGCCAGCAGCGGCCCGATCAGGAGCAGCAGCCACAGCAGATTCGGATAGATGAAAGATAAACGCATATGCTACCAATTTCGCCCGGTCAGCCATCGCTCGACCCGAGCCGGGCGTCCGCATACAGGCAGATCGCGCACCAATCAGAAGTTAGTCGCCTGAGCCGCGCCGTTCGCCAGGCCGCTCAATCATACCGCGCCGGGTTTTACGCCAATCGAACTGCGGCGCGGCGGGTGGGGCAGATGTCGAAGAAGACGCCTCGCCACGGCTCGAAGTTCCCGGTGCCTCAGTGGACCGTGGGCCGCGCTGCGGCTCGGGAACGGGCTTCGGCGCAGCCGAGCGCCTGAGCGCCTGGACGCGCGCCCGCTGCCGTGCCAGCGTATCCACCGTCTGAGTACGCACACCCGAGGCGCGCACCTGCTTGAGCCAGGACTCGATCACCTTGGGACGCGGCAGCAGCAAGCGGCGAACGGCAATATCCAGCGGCCAGAGCAGCACCGCCAGGCAGAGCAGCGGCCAGATGATCGACCGGGATTGTCGCGATGTCATCACCGGCGTTTCCCAGACGCGCTCGACCGGTAGATCGGAGCGGCCGCCAGTCTGCTGCGCCAGCGCTTGTAGCAAGCCCAGATTGCCCTCGCGCTGCAAATATTCGGCCGAGGGTGGCACGACCGCGCCCGTGCTGACAACGCCGAGCGCCTGTCCATCACCGCCTTTGACCAGCACCTGCGCCCGGTACACGCCAGCTTCAGGTAGCGCCGTCGTGCCGCGATAGCGCCCAGGCTCGACCTCGATCAGCGGTAGCTCTTGCACGCTGCCGTCCGCGCCAACAATGCGCCCGACTGCGCCCAAACCAGTGCGCGCCCGCCCGTCCAGCGCTTCCGCGCGCAGATCGAGCGCCAGCGCCGTACCTTCGATCGCGGTGCTCGCCTCGAAGCCTTCCAGGCTCGGCGTCGGCAGCAGCGAGCCGACAAGCTGCGCCGAGAAGCGCCCGAACTGATCCCAGGTAACCCAATCCTTGGCCCACTGACCTTTCATATCGGGCGTCCAGGCAGCGGCACGACCCAGGCCATACTGCCACTGCGCCAGGATCGGGTCGCCGTCGTCGGACTCAAGGATCACCTGCGCCGTATCTTTAGGCGTGACCGCGTTATAGCCATAGAGCGGCGGCACAGCGCGCAGATCGCGTACGGCAGGAGCTGGAAACGTGAGCACCGGCGTAAATTCCTTCTCGACAATGCCGCGGCGCGTCACCCGCAGCGACTCGTCGAAGAAGAGCCGGGGAATATCGTTGAGATCGTCGACCTCGTAGAACAGGCCGCCGGTCTCGGGCGCGATCTTCTGAAGATTGGGATCGAAATCGTCGATGCCGACCGATGTCAGTGTAATGCCCGATCCCTTCATACGCTGGATCACGTCGTCATAGTTGTACTCAGCCTGACCATCGGTGAGCAGCACGATATGCTTGATCTTGGCCTCAGCATTTTCCAGCGCGCTGGTCGCCTGCTCCAATCCAGGCCGCAGATCCGTGCCGCCGCCCTCGCCGATGCTGCCGAGACTATTCAAAAACTCGTCGGTCGGCGGCTTCTTTTGCAGATTAACGGCCCAGGTTGCGCTGCTGTCGAAGGCGATCACGCCGATCTGATCCTGCTCGGTCAGCGTTGAGTAGCTCTGGGCCGCGCCTTCCTTGGCCAGCTCCAGCTTCTGGCCCGACATCGAGCCTGAGCGATCGATCACCAGCACCAGCGCCACATCCGGCTGCACTTTCACGCCGCGTGTGCGCATCGTCACCGGCAGCGCGGTCTCAACCGGCGTGTCGAGGTAGCCGCCCGCCGCGTAGCTGTCGGCGCCGCCAACCATCAGCAGGCCGCGCCCAAGCTCACGCACATAGGCCGGCAGCAGCGCCGCAGCGCGCTTCGGCAGCGAGCGAAACGGCGTATCGACCAGCACAATCACATCGTAGGCGTCCATACCGATCAGCGACGAGGGCAGATCCTTGGGCGCGATCGTGGTCGGGTTGAGCTGAGCCGCCTCCAGCGCCGCGCTCAAGTTCGCCCCACGGCCGGGAGCACCCTCGACCAGCAGCACACGCGGCTGTCCGCGCACCTCGGAAAAGCCGAACTGGACATTATTCGCGCCGACCGTATCGTCGGGGGCGAGCAGCCGAGCCTCCCACGAGTGAAAGCCAGGGCCGGGCGCGGGCACTGTGATCGGAATGCGATTCAGGCCGGCCTCAAGCTGAACCGTGGTTTGCAGCACCGGCTGACGATCGAGCAGCACCGTCAGCTCGGCGCTGGTAGCCAGCCCACTCTGGGCCTGAAGCGTCAAGCGAACCTGCTGGCCCTCACGCGCGGTCGCGGGCGCTTCGAGAGCTTCCAGGGCGACATCTTCGGCGACGGGCGGCCCCACCAGCGAGACGGTTTCGATCGGCACCTCGGCAGTGCGCGCTAATGTCGCGGTATCCAGCGCACGGCCGCGCGTCTCCGCGCCATCCGAGAGCAGCACAATGCGCTTGCGGGTTTCGCTGGGTAGAATCGCCAGCGCCAGCTGGAGCGCCCGGCTGATGTCGGTCTGATCGCTGGGCGGCACAACCGTTGTGCGGGCAAACTCGCGATTCTCGGAGGGCGGACGCTCGACGACAGCATCGCCGCCAAAGACCACGATCCCGCCGCGATCGCCCTCGGGCATACGGCTGAGCGCGGCCTGAATATACTGATCGGCTTTGGCACGCGTGACAGGCGAGACTGAGTCGGAGTTATCGACGACAAACACGGTCGTCATATGCTCGGCGGGCCACACAAGCTGCGCTCCGGCCAGCGCGAAGACCAGCGTGCACAGAATCACCGTTCGTAGTCCCAGGCTGAGCCAGCGCCTTAAAGCTGTGAGCCGCAGCGGGCTGATCAGCGACAAAAGCCAGAGCGGCAGCAGCAGGAGCAGCAGCCAGAGATACACAGGTTGGACAAAAGATACTGGCATCGAAACGGTGTTCTTTCAGTGTAAAGTCAGGATTTGAGCCTCGGGCCTGCACTCAACGCTGGACGCTTGAGCCAGCGCTCACGCAGCCAGACCAGCGCGCTGCGCTGATAGACCAGCCACTCGACGATCAGCACGAGCAGCGCGATCCAGGCCAGCCAGCGCCACATTTCCGAGCGCCCGGTGCGCTCCTGCGCCTGCGCCACCACGCGTCCACCGGCCTGAAACAGATTAAGCTGCTTGCGCGGCTCGACCCGCGACTCGGCGGCGTTTTGCAGGTTGACGGCAGCCGCGCGCCGGATCGGATCGGCTCCCTCGCGCTCGATGCTAATCTCATACACGCCCAACGTCTCGGTCGCGCCAAAGATCGCCTGATTGTTCTGTGGCGTTACCTCGGTCTGCTCGCCGGCCGGATTCGTGATCGTTACGCTTGTGGCATCGGGCGGAACCGGCACGACCAGCGGCTGGCCCGGCTGAATCTGCGCCGCCTCGCCGCCCTGTCCCGGCGCGAGATAACCGGCCAGATTCGCCAGCAAGACCGGAAACGCCACTTGCAGCGGCAGATCCGAGTTTTGCAGCTCGAAGCCCAGCACGCCGATCCGCCTGCCGTTTTGCTCGCCCGCCAGCAAGATCGGGCCGCCGTCGCTGTCGATCACAGTGCGAGCCCAGACCGGCTTGGAGAGCTGCGCTGATCGCAGCACGTTGATCTCCGCGACTGAAACATTGCGCAGCAGCGGCTCGTTGCCGGTTGCGGGCCGCAGCGCCGGAAACTGGATCTCGCCCGTCACCGAGAATAGCTCGGTCGAGCGCAGCGGCCCGACAAAGAGCAGATTCCCGGGCGGCAGCGGCTCGGGCGTAACGCCATCCAGCACCGTCAGCGCGGCAGTATCGGTGAAGGCCGTCGTCGTGGTGGGAACCGTCGTCACTTGAATGCCCGGCAGCAGGCCAAGCGCAGTTTCGAGAAAACGATTGCCGTCAGTAATAATGCGCACGATGGCTTTGTCGGTGCCGGGACTGGTCGCCCACGCCTGATCGTCGAGCGGCAGCACATCCTCGCCTTCGAGCCGCGCGGTTGCCCGCTGCACCGTGTTCGGCACATCGGCCACGATCGAGCGATCCTGGCCCGGCTCCAAGGTAAGATCATAGGCGTTGAAGAGCTGACCATCCAGCTCGACGACCAGCCGCCGCTGAACCGGAGCGGTGCCGTAATTGGTCGCCTGGGCGAAGAGCGTCTGACCACCGGGGCTGGGCTGCAACACAAACGCCGAGATCGCAACGTTGTCGTTGCGCGCGCCGACCGGGAAGAACTGAACCGGAACCGGCAGTGTTGCCTGCTCGGGCAGCGTGACCTGGCCATCGGAGATAATCGCGGCCTCGCTATCGCTTTCGCGCGCCGCCAGCGCTCCGGCCAGCGCCAGGGCCTGGCTGAGATCGCTGCCGCCACCCGTGCTGACCGTCAAGCCCTCGATCGCCCGCCGCAGCTCCCGCCGGTCGGTTGAGGCCGAGACCGGAACGACCATCTGGCCGCCGATCGCGATGACCGTGGCGCGTCCGCCGTCGGGAAGCTGATCGACCAGCCGCAGCGCCTCCTGCTTGGCTGCCTCCAGCCGCGTGCCGTTGGCATCGGTCGAGGCCATACTCGCCGAGCGATCCACGATCAAGATCAGATTACGTCCGGTAATGCCGGTGGTGAGCAGATATGGCCGCGCCAGGGCGAAGATCAGCGCGAATAAGATCAGGAGCTGAAGCAGCAGCAGAATATTGCGCCGCAGCCGCTGCCAGGGAGCGTTGGCCTCGACATCACGAACCATGCGCTGCCAGAGAAACGTGGACGAGACCGTTTGTTCCTCGCGCCGCAGCTTGAGCAAATACATCGCGATGACGACGGGAGCCAGGAGCGTCAGGCCAAGTGCAAGCGGAGCGAGAATACCCATAACAAGATCCTTGAGCGGAGTCGATAGAGTTCAAACGCCGTCCGGCGGCGTCGCAGGAAAGACGCCCTCGACGCGTAAAAGTTCCAAAACGCTGCCCCGCTGCTGGCATTGTACACGTTTCACCAGCGGCGGGGCAACCGCGATCCGTCTGATATGTTGCTGACAGCCTGGGCTATGACGCGGCGCGCTCCTCGCCTGGCTGCGAGTGCCGGAAGCGCGGATCTTCCGAGGGCCGTGTCGGCGGCAGCAGGCGCAGCGCAAAGCCAAACGCCACGATGATCAGAATGCCCGACAGCACGAACGGTCCCCAGGTCTCGTACTCGAAGGCCAGGCCGGCAACCAGCGGCCCCACAACGCGCGCCAGGGCTGCAACCGACTGCGAAATGCCGAGGATCTGGCCGCGCTCAGCCGGTGGACTCTCACGGGTGATCAGGCTGTTGGCGCTGGGAGTTGCCACGCCCAGCCCGAGCGCTACCGGAGTCAGCGCCAGCAGCAGCAGCGGCCATGAGGGCGCAAAGCCCGCCAGCAGCAATCCGATCCCGCCGAGCACCAGGCCGAACTGAAGCGCCTGCCGCTCGCCGAAGCGCCGCACGATCGGGCCGATGCCACCGCCCTGCACCAGCACCGCCAGCACGCCGACAAACGCCAGCACATAGCCGGTCTCGCGCGCGCCAAAGCCGAACTGCCGATCGTTGAAGAGCGCGAACAAGCCCTGGAATCCGGCCTGCGACAGATTGAAGAGGAAAAAGATCAGCAGCAGCAGGCCAAGCTGCTCATAGCTAAAGGCGCGGCGCAGGCCCTCGACATCGACGATGCGCGGCTGCCGCAGGGTATTGCGCTTCTCACGCGGCAGCGACTCGGGCAGCATAAAGATCGTCAGGAGCAGCGAGAGCAACGAGATCGCCGCCGCCACATACGCCGGAATATGATAGTTATCGCCCTGGCTCAGGATGCCGCCAAGCGCCGGTCCCATGATGAAGCCCAGACCAAAGGCCGCGCCGATCAGGCCATACGCCTTCGCGCGATCTTTTTCTTCGACGACATCACTGATGTAGGCCTGCGCCGTCGAAATATTGCCGCCCGAGATGCCATCCAGCAGACGAGCAATGAACAGCAGCGGCAGCGAGTTAGCCAGGCCCAGCAGCACAAACGACAGCACCGTACCGATCTGGCTGATGATCAGCACCGGCCGCCGCCCAATACGATCCGAGAGCGCGCCCAGATACGGCGTGGCGATCAGCTGCATCAACGAGTACGAGGCCAGCAGCACGCCGACCACAAACGGCGACGCGCCAAAAACCTCGGCGTAGAGCGGCAGCAGCGGCAGAATAATGCCAAAGCCCAGCAGGCCAATAAACACGATCAAAAATATCGGTAGTAGCGGTGAACTGCGTATCTTCTTCATTGAGGCTCCAAGGGCTTAACGATCGACCCAAATCCACAGTGTACCACGATCGCTATCCGCAACCTCGGGCCGGCACCCGATCTTACCGCAGTTGCAGAACTGATTGGTTTAAACCAAAGAGACGACTCGACCGAGCGAGTCGTCCCTGAGATAGTCGATGAATAGCGGGGAATTAGCGCACAACGTTGCGGCGGCGCAGCATGTTGAGCAGCAAGTCCTCGATCGGAAAGCTGGTCTCGATCGGCAGATAGGTGATGCTGCGTGCGTTGCAGAACTCGCCGATCTCGTCGCGCCACTCTTCCAGACCGCGCTGGTAGCGCCGCACCAGATCGACATCGGCGGTCAGATCGACGGGCGGGCCACCCTCGGCGTCGATCAGCCGGATGTCGCCCTCAAGCTGCGGGTCGATCTCCTGCGGTGCCAGCAAATGCAGCACGGTGATCTCGAAGCGCCGCGATACCAGCGACTGCAAACCGGCCTGCCACTCGGCATCCATCAGATCCGAGCACAGCAGCAGCGGCCCTGGGCGCCGCGAGAGCTGGGCGTAGCGCTTGCAAACCTCGGCAAAACGCGTGGTCGCGCCGGGCTTGAGATCGGTCAGAAACGAGAAGAGCGGCACGACGCCACGCTTGGAGCGCTGCGGCGGCATGCTCAGCTCGCGCTCCTGCCCGAACGCCGTCAGCGTGACACGATCGAGATTGGAGAGCGCAATATAGCCCATGGCGCCGATCACACGCTTGGCATAGAGCAGCTTGTTGGGGTCGCCCCAATCCATCGAGCGGCTGGTATCGATCAGCAGATGGATGGTCAGCTCTTCCTCGGCTACAAACAGCTTGAGAAAGAAGCGCTCCATGCGCGCGTACAAATTCCAGTCGATCTGCCGGAAATCGTCGCCTGCCACGTAGGGCTTGAAATCCGCGAACTCGACTGACGCGCCGCGCTTGGGGCTGCGTCGTTCGCCCTGAAGATCGCCGGCGACCGCGCGCTTGGTGATCAGCGCCAGCCGATCGAGCTTGGCCAGAAACGCGGCATCGAAGAGCCGAATCGCTTGTGAGGTGTTGGTCATTGTGTTTCGGTACGATACCGCAGCGGCACACATCGCGCGCCGCTCCAGCCGCTCGGCTTATTCTTCTTTGACCGCCTCGATGATTCCGCGCACCACATCGTCGGCGCCCACACCTTCGGCCTGCGCCTCAAAGTTCAGAATCACCCGGTGACGCAGCGCAGGCAGCGCGGCCTGCTTCAGATCCGCAAAGGCCACGTTGTAGCGATTATCCAGCAGCGCCAGGATCTTGCCGGCCAGAATCAGCGTCTGCATGCCACGCGGCGATGCGCCGTAGCGCACATACTGCTGGGTGATGCCCGGTGTTTCCCGGCCGCCTGGATGAGTCGCCGAGACCAGACGCGCGGCGTAGTTAAGCACATGGCTGGCGATCGGAACTTCGCGAGCCAGCGCCTGCATCTGAATAATCGTTGCGCCGTTGACCACACGCCGGGGCTGCGGTGCGTTCAGGCTCGTCGTGCGATTGGCGATCTCGACCAGCTCCTCGGTCGTCGGGAACGGCACATCGATCTTGAAGAAGAAACGATCGAGCTGCGCCTCGGGCAAGGGATAGGTGCCTTCCATCTCCAGCGGGTTTTGCGTCGCCAGCACGAAGAAGGGCTGATCCAGCCGGTGAATCGTTTTGGCAACTGTGACCGTCCGCTCCTGCATCGCTTCGAGGAGCGCGGACTGAGTTTTGGGCGTGGCGCGGTTAATCTCGTCGGCCAGCACCAGATTCGCGAAGATCGGGCCCGGCTCAAAGCGAAACTGCTTGCGTCCGGCGTCATCCTCGGCGATGATCGTGGTGCCGACAATATCGGCGGGCATCAAGTCGGGCGTAAACTGGATGCGCGAGAAGCGGCAGTCAACCACGTCCGAAAGCGTACGCACCAGCGTGGTTTTGGCTAGGCCGGGCACGCCTTCGAGCAGCGCGTTGCCGCCCGCCAGCAGCGTGACCAGTGTCAAGCGGATAAGCTGGCGCTGCCCGACGATCACCTTGCTGACCTCGTTCTCGATCGCGGTTGATGCTGCACGAAATTGCTCTGGACTGATCGTTGGCTGTGGGCGCGGTGCGGTTGTCATGAAAACTCCTTATTCCCCACGTTCGGCAGAGCAGAGCGCACAGGCATAGCCCGGGCAGCAGTCTGCTCTGCATTGAACGCGCTTTAGATTACTGATTCGGCGACAGCTCCGAGAAATAATCGCGGACGTAGCCCTTCAAATGCGGCGGAATCGCCGATCGATCGAGCGCCTCGCTAGCAGCATCGCTGTACTCTCCATAGACCTGCTCGTAGGGAACCTGCGAGCCGTTACTGGCTCCAGGCCCGTACTGGCCGGGTCGTACCTGCTCATTGCCGCTCTCGCCTACTTGACCGTTGACTTGCTCACCCTGACCGTTCTGGCCCGATGGCTGGTAAGGTTGATAGACGCTGTCGTTAGGATCGGGGCTGTTGCCCAGCGATTGGCCCTGGCCGTTCTGGCCGACGTTGCCGCTACTGCCGCTCTGGCCATTGCCGAGATTGTTAGCGTTTGATCCACCCTGACCTTGTCCTTGACCCTGACCTTGTCCTTGACCTTGCTGACCTTGCTGGCCTTGCTGACCTTGCTGGCCTTGTTGACCCTGCTGGCCTTGTTGACCCTGCTGACCCTGTTGACCCTGGCGATTCTGTCCAGACTGGGCAATCGACTGGCGGCCTTCTTGCAGACGCGACAGGGTTTGCTCACGGGCCTGGTTGTCGGCCTGCTGTTGGTTGGCACCCTGCGCTTGCTGGGAGGCACGGCTCAAGTTCTGGCTGGCCTGCGCGCTATTGCCGCTGCGCAGTGCATCGGCTGCGGATTGCAGCGACTGAGACAGGTCCGGGTTGGTGTTGGCAAGATCGCTGGCCTGCTGCTCCAGAGCGTCGGCGAGGCGCTGCTGCTGTTCGGCGGAAAGCTTGGAGATCTCCTCGGCCAGCTTTTGTAGCTCTTCATCGGCCTGATTCGCCTGCGCATTCTGGCTGGCCTGCTCGCCGCGCTCCTGTTGAAGCCGCCGGGCCAGCTGCTCAAGACCGGCCTGGCGCGCGTCGGCCTGAGCGTCGAGACGCTGGCGCAGCTGCGCCTCGGTCTTGGACAGCTCGGCCAGCGCATCCTCGCGGCTTTGAGGATTGGCCTGTAGCGCCTTTTTAAGCTCCTCAAGCTCCTTGAGCAAACGTTCACGCTCGGCAGCCGACAGCTCTTTGTTGTTCTGAAGCTCCTGCTGCTGCTTGTCGATCTTGTCGATCGTTTCGGCGACTGTCTGCTGAACGGCCGCGCGCTGCGCCAGCACCTCGTTTTGAGGATTGGGAACAAAATTCAGCGCAATGCCCAGCAGCAGCGGCACGGCAAACGTCGCGATCGTCCGGCGATTGAAGGCCAGGCCGATCTGGCGCGGCTGAACCCGCGTTGCGGTCTGCATGGCATCGTCGCGCTGCCGCAGCTCAACGTCGTCGAGATCGGTTTTGGATTGCAGCTCAAGCGCGGTAGAAAAACGTTCGCGCAGCTCAAGCAGCAGATCGGTACGGCGGGCGGTAGTGACGAGCGAAGGACGGCGCAGCAGCAGAATGCCAAGCAACACCACAACCCAGAGCACAAGCGGCAGCAGCGACCACAGCAGCAGATTCGCGATCGGCATGAGGCGGCCCAGCGCCTGGATCAGAACACAGGCGGTGCCGGGCAGCCAGGCGGTCTGCTGAGCAAGACGAATGGTGTCGCGGAGTTGCAGCCGCCAGCGCAGTGGGCGCAGATGCCGCGATAGATCGTAGGTAGATGTTGCCATATATCATCCTTTATCGGCAGTATAACAGGTTCGGCGATGTGCCTTGGCTACCAGGACGATCCAGCCGAACATAAAGTTCCGGCTTGTCATTATTGTAACAAAGTTGCCCGACTCCGACACAGGCCCTGACTGATATGCGCATGACAGGCCAGCCCGGCAGGATCGGGTGGCAGGCCGCGCTATGGTACAATCCCGCCGTGAGGATCGTATGTCAGGACTAACTCTGTGGCTGGTGCTGGGCGTGCTGCTGCTGCCGACGATCGGGGCGCTGATCGCGCGGGCGATCGAGCAGCGCAGCGGCACACGAGCCGTCAAGCTGATCGGTGGGCTTGGCTTTGCCGGAGCGGTGGTGTGTTTGCTGGCGCTCCAGTGGCAGCCGATCGATGCGGCGACGCTGGGCCGGCTCAACATTTTTCTGCCCTCCAGCGATGTCGTCGTCGCGCAAGACTCGTTTGTCGAGATTCCAACCGTTGTGCCGACGAGCATTGCCGCGCCGAGCGCCACGCCAACTGTGGCCCGCACCAGCACGCCAGGTGCCGGAACGGCCACGCCGACCACGACCAGCGAGCCAACGCCGACCACGCCGCCGCCACCGACTGAAATTCCGCCGACTGAGGCGCCACCACCGCCAACCGAGGCACCACCACCGCCAACTGAAGCTCCGGCGGCCGGGCCACAGCGCTACATCGTCGAGAGCGGCGATACACTGCGCGGCATCGCAGAGCGCTTCAACGTATCGGTCGGCGCGATCTTGCGCTACAACGGACTCTCCGAAGAAGACGGCGACAATCTACGACCCGGACAAGAGCTGCTGATTCCGCCGCCCTGATGCTCAAGCGCCGCCATATGCAAAACCCGACCGAAGCTGAGCATGGAGCCAACCCGATAATGCGGATCATGCCGGGCTGGCTCCGCGTGCTGCCGCTGCTCGGCGCGCTCTTCATGCTGCGATTCCTGCCGCAGATGGCCGAATCGTCGCTCGGCGGTACGTGGCCTCTTGCGTGGCGTCTGGATGCGCTCACACTCTGCTTTGCGATCGCGCTGCCGCTTGGCGTAGCCTTCTTACCTCTAAACTGGCGCGATACGCTGCGGGCGCTGGGGGCGCTGGCGCTGCTGGTCGCTGTTGCCGGCGAGCATCTGCTGGTGCTGCCAGTGGCGCTGATCATCCTTGGCGCGCTGCTGTGGAGCTGGCGCTGGCTGCTGGCGGGCGCGCTGCTCACGGCTGGTCTTGGGCTGATGTGGCTAAACGGCGGCAGCACCTGGTCTGCGCCCGCAACCGCAACCGCCGTAACTTCGCCGGCCTTTTTACTGATCCTGCTTGGCTGTAGCATCGGCCTAAGCAACTATCCAATCGCCCTGATGAGGCAATCCTCCGACCCAGTGCGCCAGGCGCTCCAGCCGATCTGGCTCTTGGCGCTGATCCGAACGATCGAGTGGGGGCCCTGGAATAGCGGCTGGACGCTGGCGGCGCTGCTGCTCGGCGGCGTAACCACACTTTGGGCGGCCAGTACCGCGCTGTGGGCCAGCGATCGAGCGCAGCGCATCGAGCGAATCTTGAGCACCTGGCTGGGCATGGCGCTGGCCTGTGTCGGCCTTTTGACGACCGTGGGCATCGCCGCCGCGCTCTGGCTGATGCTCGCCTATGCGCTGAGTCTCGGCCTGCTGCTACGTACCGAGCGCTGGGGCTGGTGGGCCGGGCCTGTGCCGCCATCGGCGAGCTTCGTGGCGGCCTGGCTGGCGCAGGGAGCAACCGCAGCCAGCGGCGCGTTTCTGCTCGCAGCCGTCTTCTGGCTGGCCACGCTGTTTAATGGCATCGCGATCTTGCGTCTCAGATCCGAGACGCAGGTTTCCTCCAAGCTTAGTATAGCCTCGGCGCTCGGCCTGGGGTTGGCGCTGCTGCTGGGCGTTCTGGCTCCGCTGCCGCTGCGCTGGCTGATGCTTCCGGCGATCGAGCCGTTGCAGGGCGGACTGACGCCGTTTGGCCTGCTCGACATCTGGCCCTGGGTCGGGATCGCGGCGCTGGATGCGGGACATCGCCGCGTGGCGGTCTTGCCCTCGATCGCGGTGTTCGTGCTCGCGCTAGTCGTCGCGGCGTTGGTCTGGCTGGTCGCGCGCGTCTTTGGCTGGGTGCGGCTGCCGAGCGATGAGGAGCAGACTCAGCCGGAGCAGGCGGATCTGTGGGCGCAGCTGCGGCAGCAGGTCTGGTGGATCCGAGGGCCGAAGCGGCGTGGATGAGCTGATCGCCCTGGTGGGGCGCAGCTGGCGGCTCCTGCTGCTTTATCCCGGCGGCCTTACCGCGCTTGGCTGTGTGGTTGTGGCGCGCTTGCTGTTCGAGCAACCACTGGTTTTGAGACGCGACGCGCTGCCCAGGCTCGGCGGCGAGGTTGTGATCGCGGCGGCGTGGCTGCTGGCGATCGCGCTGTTGCCGCTGCCACAGACCGACTGGTCCTACCCGCTCGATCTGCTGATCTTCTTGCTGCTGCTTGAGCTTCCGCACTGGGCTCGCATTGTGCGCTCAACGGATCGCGCTACGTCTGTCGCGCCGCTGCTGAATGTGTATCCGCTGCTGGCGTTGAGCATCGCCGCGCTGGGGCAGGGAGCGGGCTCGCTGGTGGCGCTGGAGATTAACCGGAGCAGCGGAATGCTGCACTGGGCCGGAATCATGGGTTGGGCCAGCACGCTGCCGCCGCTGCTTGGGCTCGGGCCATGGCAGAGTCGACGATTGGGCGGCACGCTGCCCGCGCTGCGCCGTGTCGGGCATATGGGGCTGCTGCTGGCGGCGGCGCTGCCCGCCAATGACGACACACCGATCGTCGCCGCGCTGCTTGGCTTTGGGTGCATTGTTATACCGCTGGCTGCGCTGAATCGCTGGTGGCGCGGCAGCGGCGATTGGTGGATCGGCTGGCAGCCCTGGCTAGTGGCGGCCTTCACGCTCTTGATCGCCTGGACCAGCGGCCAGACCTTGCTGCTGCGCCTGCGCTGAAGCGCTTAGACCAGCGTCGCGTGCTGCTCCGGCAGCGCCGCCGCCAGCCATACTGAGCGCCCGGTCTCGCGCTCCCACTCGCGAATCTGCGCCACAATCCCAACGCGCTCTTCCCAGCCAGTATCCGCCGCGAAATGCAGCCAGATGCCGGCGCCGCCTGCGGCATACCACGCGCCGAACGGCACTTGCTCGCCAGCCTCCAGATCGAAGCGCCAGATCACCTCGGCAAGCTCCCTGTAGCTATCGGGATCGACGGTGGAGGTCCAGGGCAGCACCAGCCAGCAGCGCGGGCTGACGCGACGATGACCGTTGTCCGGCGCTTGATCGAGATAGACCGCCACGCGATCGAGGTAGCCCGGCTGGTAGGGCAGCGCGTCGCGCCACTCGCCGAGCGCCGCCGGATCAGGCGCATCATCAGCACAGAGCAGGTACAGATCGAAGATCGTCGCCGGATTCTGCACGATCCAGCCAGCCAGCAGCGGCTTAACAGCAGCCAGATCTGCTTGATCCAGCACCAGATCTACATGCCGTGACAGCCGCGCGCCAGCCGCAGACAGCGCTGAATCGTCACGCCTGGCTGCAAGCCGAACTCGCTCGATCGGTGCTGCTGCGAGGCTGGAAGTGGAATTCGAGATCAGCGCGTCGGGGCGTGGCAGCGGCATGCCTTCGATCGCATCCGGCGGCAGATCCACGCTCAGCTTGAGCTGCCGCCGCAGTCGCCGCAGATCCTGGTAGCTAAACTGATCGGTGTGCAGCACGTAGTAGGGCGGCCGCTCCTGGAAGCGTAGATCGTACTGCGCGGCCTGCTGGCGAACCGCCGTGCCCGGCAGCACTTGCAGCGTGAAAATATCGTAGGGGCCGAGCGACTCACGCTGGATAAAGTCGAGGGTTTCGGCCACGCCTGCGGAATTGTCTTCGGGCAAGCCCAGGATCACGTCGAGATACACCTCGATGTTGTGGGAGTAGAGCCGCCGCGTGCCGGCCGCCCACTTTTGCAGATCGGTGCGGCGATGGCTGGCGCGCAGTGCTACCAGATTGGCGGTCTGGAGGCCAACTTCGACGTAGCGCACGTTGCAGCGATCGAGCGCGGCCACGACTTCCTCGGTCAGATGTTCGCCGCGCAGCTCGGCGTAGAAGGTCATCTGTTGATCGGCGTTGATCACTTCCAGAGCGCGCATCAGCGGCCAGAAGAGCGGCACCAGATTAAGATTCGCCTCGATGAAATGCACGCGGGTAATGCCCCGCTCACGGCCCCAGGCGATCTCTTGCAGCACACGCTCCAGACTAAAATAGCGATTGCCCAGCTTCGTGCCCATGTTGCGCCCGTAGAGGCAGAAGCTACAGGCGTAGGGACACCAGCGCGAGATCTCGACCATCAACATGCTGTCGGGCGGCGTTTCGAGGTAGCCCAGCAGATATGGCGACGGCAGCACCGACAGATCGTTCAGGGCCACGCGCTCGGCGGTGAAGCGCAGCTCGCCCTCCCAGCGATAGGCCAGGCCGGGAATCTGCGCCAGCGGATCGGCGGATGGAGCAGAGTCGAGCAGCAGCGTATCGGGCTGAGCCGACAGACGCGAGCCGCACCAGAAGCGCAGCAGATCGGCAAACGTTTGCTCGCCCTCGCCGATCACCGCCACATCGACGGCGGGATGATGGAGCACCCACAGATTATCGCGCTGCACCTCAGGCCCGCCGACGACGACTTGAAGCGACGGCAGTTGCTCTTTGACACGCCGCGCAATGTCGAGGCTGCGCTCGCTGTTCCAGGTGTAGAGCGAGATACCCAGCACCTCCGGCTGTCGCGCTACGATCTCCGCGACCAGCAGCGCGTCGCCGGCATGATCGGCGAGCGAGCGCGGCAAGATCTCGATCGCGGCATGATCGAGCAGGCCCTGAGCGTGGGCGTAGGCTTTGAGATAGCCCAGCGCCAGCGGCACATTGAGCGTCGGATTGTTGGGAACCGGCAGTTGAAACAGCAGCACGCGCAGTCGATGATCCACTTAAACACCTCGATACAAACTGAGCGTATTGTACCGCGTGGAAAATTCACAGGAAGAACAGCTAAAGAACAAGATATTTCCACAATTGTCTATAAGCGAATCGCTCGTTCTACGCCGGGCGCCATGCCCAGAGGGCACCCGGCATAGCACCCGCGTTGTTCTTTGTTCTCTATGCGAGCGCTTTGATACGCTGTGCCGTGTGGTGGGCCAGCGCCATGATCGTCAGCATCGGATTCACGCCCGACGAGGCCGGAAACGCGCTGCCGTCGGCGACGAACAGGCCCTGAGCGCCAAAGACTGCGCCGTCGCCGTCGCAGACCGCCGTGCGCGGATCGGCGCCCATACGGCAGGTTCCCATCTGATGCGCGCTGAACAGCGTCAGCCAGTTGCGATCGACCATCTGCCGGGCTAGCTGCGCGCAGAACGCATCGATCGCGGCAGGCGTCGACTCAGGAGCGCGTTTGAAATACTGCCGCCGCGCATGAAGCGTCAGCACCTCGTGCGCGCCAGCCGCGAGATGCACCCGCACGGCCGCTTGCACGCCGCGCTGAAGATGCGCCTGCTCCTGCGGCCCTGGCCGGTAGCTGATCACCGGCTTGCCATAGCGGCCAAGTTGCACCCGCCCGCCGACCTGGTCACGGACCAGCACGATCGTCGCACTTTTGTAGGCGGCGGCCTGCATCTGTCGCCGATGGTCGCGGGCGCTAAACCAGGGCGTCGCCAGCGCCAGCAGGCCGGGATGCGACGGCGCGGTCTCCAGACGAAAGCCGTAGGCTCCTGACAGCGTCGCAAACTCATTGCAGAGGATCGTCTGGGGTGGGCCGCTCCACAGCTCGATCCGCTGGCTGTAGGTGCCCGAGACAGCGGTGGTGGGATGCAGAAACAGGTTACGGCCGATCGCCGGCAGCGTGAGGCCGGAGCGCAGCAGCAGCAGCGGCGAGTGGATCGCGCCCGCCGCCACCACGACCACCGGAGCCTGCACCTGCACAGTGTGGGTTTGGCCGGTTTGATCGGTTGCGACAGCCTCAACGCCGGTGACGCGTCCGTTGCTCAGCATCACGCGCTCGGCTCGGCAGCGCGCAACGATCGTCGTAGCGCCGCGCTGAGCATCCGCCAGATACGTGACCGCCGTCGATTGTTTGCCGCCGTGACGGCAGCCATAGACGCAGTAGCCGCACTGCGCCGGATCGCAGCCGTGAGCGTTGCGCGGCAGCGTCTGCCAGCGATAGCCGAGCGCGTCGCAGCCGTCGCGCAGCATGGCGTTGTTGCGATTGACCAGGCTTTCGGCCTCGCCGACGTGAATCCGGGCCGCGACGGCCTCCAGCGAGCGCGTGAAGCTCGCGTCGGCGAAATGCCGGCAGCCCGAGATCGCGGCCCACTCGTCGCGGATGGCGGGCGGCGTGCTAAGCGAGGTTTGCCAGTTGACCGTGGTTCCGCCACCGATCGTCGCGCCGGCCAGGATCGCCACACCAAGATCGCGCGTCGAGATCAGGCCCTGGTCGAGATAAAGCTGCTGCATGCCCGCAAACTCGCGCTGATCAAAGTCGGGCGCCTGCTGGCCGCTGCCGGCCTCAAGCACGATCACGCGCTTACTGGCAGCTGCCAGCTCCGCCGCCACCACGCTGCCGCCCGCGCCCGAGCCGATCACGCACACATCACACTCCAGCGTCGTCGGACGATCGATCGGCGTGAGCGTGAGCGCGGCCGGCCGAGCCGGTAAGTTGGGAGAGGGCGTGTAGCCCAGCGCTGGCCAGGTTGGATTCTGGCCGCTGGCATCGGGCAAACTGTAGAAGAGAAAGGTTGTCAGCCGTTTGAGCGCCTGAAAGCCGGTGCGCAGCATCGGCAGGCGGCTGAGCGCCAGCTTCAACAGAACGCGCTCACGCTCGGGCAGCGCCAGATTGTAGAAGCGCTGGCGTCTGCCGATCAGCAGCTGATTGACGAATGGCCGATCGAGCACTTGCAGCAGACGACGAAACTCGGCCTGCTGTCCCTGATCGAAGCCGGCCAGCGCCCCCTCGATCGCCGCCGCAACGTCGAGGTCGGCAGCGCTACAGATGAACAAACGGGGATCGTCGTCCGGCCCGGCCAGCAGCGACGGCGCAAGCGCATCGCAAGCGGCGCGCAGCGTTGTGCGCTCGGTCGTCGTCAGCACAGCCGCAGCGCTCGCCGTAGAAGAAGCTACCATCGTCATACAAACACCTCGGAACATAAGCGAAGTATGCCCCACTTACGATCGCCGCGCAACTCGGTTGACGATTCGGGGATTTTAACCTACCGTAGTGTGGCTTCGAATGATTTTCATAGCTTGGAGGATACGATGTCGTCTTTGGCCAACCAGTCGCAGACCCTCAGCGATGCTGTGCTCAGCCGTCGTTTGCCGGCAGCACGCAGCCGATCCTGGCTCAGCGACGCACTGCTGATCGCATTGTTTAGCGGCTTTGTCGCGCTGACCGCTCAGATCGAGATTCGGCTGCCGTTCACGCCCGTGCCGATCACCGGGCAAACGCTGGGCGTGCTGCTGACCGGCGCGGCGCTGGGCAGTCGTCGTGGAGCGCTGGCGCTGCTGCTCTACCTGCTCGAAGGCGCGATCGGGCTGCCGGTCTTCGCCGGCGGCGCGGCGGGATTCGCCCGCATTCTCGGGCCGACCGGCGGCTACCTGCTGGCGCTGCCACTGGCCGCTGGAATTGTCGGCTTGCTGGCAGAGCGCGGCTGGGATCGACGGCTGCCGCTCGCTGCGCTGGCGATGCTGATCGGCAACCTGGTGATCTATCTGCTGGGCGTGGCCTGGCTGGGATTGTACAAAGGCATCCTGGGTGACGTTTCGATGCTGTGGGCGGGCGTGTATCCCTTTCTGCCCGGCGATCTGCTCAAGATCGCGATCGCGGCGATCGTGCTGCCGGGCGCGTGGAGGCTGCTTAACGGCGTCGATCGACGAGGATCGTAAATTGTAATTGACACATTCAACTGTCAACGACTAGAATTGAACCTACGAATCCACTCTTTACCGTGGGAGGATACACACGATGTATCGCAGATTTCTTATGGTCACGACGCTCATGCTGGCGCTGATTCTGTCGGCCTGTGGGCAGTCAACCGGCCAAACCGACACGACAGGCTCACCCGCAGCGAGCGCCGCGCCCGAGGTTAGCAGTGCGCCCGCCGCCAGCGGCTCACCTTCAGGATCGGTCGCGCCCGCAGCAACCTCTGCCGCAGCGGGTGGCGAACAGGCGATGGAGATGGCGCCCGAGGGCTCGGCCCTGCGCGCGATCCAGGATCGCGGCAAACTGATCGCCGGCGTCAAGTACGATGTTCCGCTCTTCGGCTTCCTCAACCCGACGACCAACAAGGTCGAGGGCTTTGACGTCGAGATTGCCCGCGAGGTTGCTAAGAAGATCTTCGGCAATCCCGACGCGATCGAGTTCAAGGAAGCGATCAGCAAGAACCGCATCCCGTATCTCGCAGACGGCACCGTCGATATTGTGGTCTCGACGATGACCGCCAACGCCGAGCGCGCCGAGCAGATCAATTTCTCGGATACCTACTATGTCGCAGGCCAGTCGCTGCTGGTCAAGAAGGGCAGCGATGTGCAGTCGATCGATAACCTGAGCGGCAAGGTTGTGGCGACGGTGAAGGGCTCGACCTCGGAGACCAACATTCGCGCCAAGGCGCCTCAGGCAACCGTTGAGCTGTACGACACCTACGCCGACGCGGTGCAGGCGCTTCAGTCGGGCCGCGCGGATGCCGTCACCACCGACGACATCATTCTGTACGGCTTCCAGAGCCAGAACACGGAGCAGCTTGAGGTCGTGGGCGGCCAGTTCACCAAGGAGCCCTACGCGATCGGCATCAAGAAGGACAGCACCGAGCTGACCGAGGTGGTCAACGCCACGCTGCGCGAGATCAAGGAGAACGGACGCTGGGCTGAGATCTACAAGCAGTTCATCCCCGAGCAGGAAGTTCCGGCGATTCCGCCACAGGATTGGCGCGAAGTCAAGTAACAGCGGCTGCATCTTTCGAGCAAGGGAGAGCGTGATGCTCTCCCTTCTTGCGCATCTGGAGGGTAGGGATGTCGTCTGAAAACATCCAGCTCATCGTTAGCGGCTTGCTCGCCACCCTTGCGCTCACAACTACCAGTGCGCTCGTCGCGCTGATCGTCGGCACGTTGATCGGCGTGCTGCGCGTCAGCCCTCGCGCCGTCTTGCGCGAGGCAGCGGCGGGCTACATTGAATTCTTTCGCAATATTCCGATCCTGACGGTGCTGTTTTTCATCTACTTTGGCCTACCGGCCTCGGGTATTCGCCTATCGTCGTTTTCCTGTGCCACCTGGGGCCTGGGCCTCTACACCGCCGCCTATGTCGCCGAGACGATCCGCAGCGGCATCTACTCGGTCGGTCGTGGCCAGATCGAGGCCGCACGATCGCTGGGGCTGGGCTTTATCCAAATGCTGCGCTTTGTGCTGCTGCCGCAAGCCTTCAGCGTGGCGATCCCGCCGCTGGGCACGCTGCTGATCGCGCTGCTCAAGAACACGGCCATCGCGCAGTCGATCGCCGTCACCGAGCTGTTCTACCAGGCGACCGTGATCGAGGGCCGCACCTTCAATCCGAATATTTTCCTGATCATCGGCTTGATCTACGTTGCAGTTAACATTCCGCTGGGATTGCTCGTCAACTACGCCGAGCGCCGTCTGCGGATCGTGCGCTAGGAGGTCGGCATGGCGACAACACCTGTATCGACGGGAGAAACCACGAGCTTTGCGCTCCCACGCGGCCTGGCCGGACTCTTGAGACTCCTGGCAGCGCTGGCGGTGGTGGTTCTCTTTCCGCTGATCTTTGGCCTCGGTCCGGCAGATTTTGGGTGGGTCTTGCAGCCGGGCCTGCTGCGCTTCCTGGGCATCGGCACAATCGCAACCGTCACCGCCTCTCTAGTCGCTATTCTGCTGAGTTTGCCCCTGGCGACACTGCTGGCGCTGGCGCGTTTTGCAAAAGCCGCTCCCCAGCGCTACGCCTCGGCGATCTTTATCGAAGGCGTTCGCTCGATTCCGGTCTTGCTGCTCATCTTTTATGTCAACAGCCGTTTCCCTGGGCTGGCGCAGATTGAAAACCTGAGCCTGCCAGATGCGATCGATTTCTTCCTGGGCGCGCTGCTCTCGCAGCAAGGGCTGGCGGTTGTGCTGGCGCTGACGATCTACACGGCGGTCGTCAACGCCGAGCTGATTCGGTCGGGGATGGCCTCGCTGGATCGTGGGCAGTTCGAGGCGGCCCGATCGCTAGGGATGAGCTATACGCAGATGATGCGCTTAGTGGTTTTGCCGCAGACCTTCCGCCGCGTGCTGCCGCCGCTGATTGCGCAGTTCACGACGCTGGTGAAGGACACGTCGCTGGGGTCGATCATTGGCTTCGTGGAGCTTCAGCGTGCGGCGATCATTATCTATCAGCGGCCGGGCTATAACGTAATGGCTGTGCTCTATATCGCGGCGCTGATCTATTTTGTGATCAATTATCTGCTCGGCAAGGCAAGCATTGCGATTCAGGAGCGGAGCGGCGGGCTGCCGCCACAGATGGATATGGGCTAAGCAAAAGGCGCGCACCCGGCGCGCCCTCTGTTTATTGCTCGACGATCGCGTCGGCTGCGCTCGTGCGAGGTGGAGACTTCTGCTGCTCAGCGTTCGGCGCCGAGGCCGGGCGCTTTTTCTTTTCTGCCTGCTCGTTGACGTTGAAGCGCGTCATCGCCAGCGTCAGACCATCGGTGAGAAACGTCTCGACGGCATCGGCTACCCGCGTGTATAGGTCGGGCAGCTTAGCGGCCTGCTCGCGGCTCCAGTTGCTCAGCACGTAATCTTTGGTCTCCCAGCCAGCCGGCGGTCGCCCGATGCCGACTCGCAGCCGAGGAATATTTTGTGTTCCCAGCTGCTGAATGATCGATTTCATGCCGTTCTGGCCGCCCGCGCTGCCGTTTGCGCGTAGCCGCAGCGACTCGAAGGGCATGTCGAGGTCGTCGTAGATCACCAGCAGCTCGGATGTGGGATCGATCTTGTACCAGCGCACCAGCGCCGAGACCGACTGGCCGCTGTCGTTCATGAAGGTGAACGGCTTAGCCAGCACCACGCGCTGTCCACAGATCATCCCGGTCGCGATCCGAGCCTTGTGCTGCTTCTCATTGAAGCTCAGGCCATGTCGATCAGCCAGAAACTTGACGCACTGAAATCCAACGTTATGTTTATTTTTGGTGTACTGCTCGCCAGGATTGCCCAGGCCAACAATTAAGAACATCTGAATCCTCACTCAAGATCTATCCTGAGGATTGTAACAAAGATTCGCGCGCCGGGCTGCCGACTTCGGACCTAGAAGGCCCTGCGGGCAACCAAGGGAACAAGGAAACAAAGGAACAAATCAGGCTGCTGTTGCTTCTTTGTTCCCTTGTTCTTTGGTTCTTTTGTTCCTTTACTGCGCTTTCCTCACTCTCGGCACGAACGCAAAGATCAGCACCGCCGTCAGCAGCACAACGACCTGTCCCAGCCGCACCGCCAGCGGCGCGCTGCCTAATCGCTCGGCCAAAAAGCCGGCCAGCAGGTGGCCGAACGGCATCAGGCCGACCAGCGTCAGCGTGTAGAGGCTCATCACCCGACCGCGCAGCCCATCGGGAGTAGTGGTTTGGAGCAGCGTATTGGTCGTGGCCAGCAGCGTGATCATGGACCAGCCGCCGAGCATCAGCAGCGGCAGCGCCAGCCAGAACGACGGCGCGAGCGAGAAAAGCAGAAACGAGATCGGGTACACGAACAGGCCGGTCATGATGCGCGAGCCAGGCCGCGTGCGCTCGCCGAACGAGGCCAGCGTGATCGCCGCGATCAGCGCGCCCAGACCGAAGCTTGCCGAAAGAAAGCCCAGCCGCGCCTCGGCGTCGCTCAGCAGCGGCACTCCGCCCACAACAAATACCTCGCGCGCAAAGACCGGCATCAATGTGATATGCAGCGTGCCGAAAATACTATGCACCGTCAGCGCGCCGATCAGCACGCGCTTGAGCGGATCTTGCATCACATAGCGCAGGCCGTCGATCAGATCCAGCAGCGGCGTGCGATGCGCGGTGTTAGCCACAAACGGCGGCAGGCGCATCATGAAGAGTCCGGCTAGCGCTCCCAGGAACGAGACGCCGTTGATCATGAACGCAGTTGCCTCGCCGACCGCCGCGACCAGCAGACCGGCCACAGCAGGACCGACCACGCGCGCCGCGTTGAAAATCGACGAGTTGAGCGCGATCGCGTTGCTCAGATCTTCTTTGCTGACCATCTCCGACACAAACGACTGGCGCGCCGGCATGTCGACCGCGTTGACCACGCCCAGCAGTGTCGCCAGCACGACCACATGCCAGAACTGCACGACGCCCGCATACACCAGGCCGGCCAGAACAAACGCCAGCACCATCGACACGATCTGAGTCACGATGATCACGTGGCGCTTCGAGAATCGATCCACCAGCACACCCGCCCACAGCGACAGAAAGAGCACCGGCACCGAGCCCGCCGCCGCTACAATGCTCAGCTTCGAGGGCGAGTCCGTGAGCTGGTAGACCAGCCACTGCTGCGCGACCTGCTGCATCCACGTGCCGATCAGCGAGATCAGCTGACCATACCAGAAGAGTCGAAAATTGCGATGTTGTAGCGCGCGAAACGTTTGGACCCGCCTTTGCCCGCTGGCTGCTCGTGTCTCAGCCGTTGTCTGCTGCATCTCCACGCCTCCACTCACATCGTCGCCTATGCCGCCACGTACTCGCAGGCTGCCGGCGCCGACGCGTTCTCACTCGATACCGCCACCCGAGCAGCGTATCTTGCTCATTGATCATTATCAGCATTCTACAACAATATGCGCATATCAGCGTATGGAGATATATCCTGAAGACGTTTATCCACTTGCCTCTGCTATCCTCTCGGTCTATACTGTGCTCACAAATGACGCCCTGCTCCGGGCGTCGTGTTGTGTCACATATTCGTCATCTCTAGCGCATTGACGCCAATCAGCAGCTTTTCTATACTTTCGTCCGAGGTTCTGAAGTTTGACCACGAGCTATCTTTCACGTAAACAGAGCATCTGGGCGTGGGTCGCTATGGCACTGGTGCTTGACATTGCTGGGGCAAAGCACGTGTATGCGCTGCCGTCGGTAGCTGCCGCTGCGCTTGCCGCCCTGGCGATCTTCTTTCTGATACCGTCCTCCTCTCGTGGGGCCGTGCTCGCACCACATAGCGTGCCACAACACTGGCTGGCACTGCTGCCGCTCGTGGGCTTTATTCCGGCGGTGCTCGATCTCGCGGCGTTTATTCCCCAGGACGGCGGCTGGACGCCTGAGCGGCTGTTCCTGCTGATCGGCGGTGGGCTGGCGCTGCTGGCATTGAATCGCGCCAGCGCCGGCTGGGTCGCGGTTGCGGCGCTGGTGCTGGGCACGATTATTCGGCTGATTCACATGGAGCACCTGGCGCTCATTCCCGAAAACGGCGACATGCTGCCGCTGGTCCAGGGCGCGATCACGAATCTGCTCGCCGGTCGCAGCCCGTACACGCTCTACCGGATGCCCTGGGAGCTGCCGCTGACCTATTTTCCTGTCACGTGGCTATCATATGGGCCGGCGTATCTGTTGGGGATCGATCTTCGTTGGACAAATATAGTTGCCGAGATCGGGATTGGGGTTGCGCTGGCCTGGCTTAGCGCGCAGCGCAGCAGCTGGCGGCTGGCCTGGCGTCACGAACCCACACTGTTTCTCTGGGCCTGGCTTTTTTTGCAGCCGAGCGTGATCCATTGGGATGTCGGCAATACCGCGCCGATCACCTGGCTCCTGCTGACAGTCACGCTGGCGCTGGTTCTTGCCGGTCGGCAGCGGGCAGGCGCGATCGCGCTGGGGCTGACAGCAGCGGGCACGCCGCTGATCACGGTATTTGGCGTATTCGTCGGGGCGTACTGGCTGCGGCAGTACGGCTGGCAGCGGACGCTACGGCTGCTGGTGCTGAGCGGATTCGTGGCGGCGGTGTTGATGCTACCGTTCCTGCTCTGGGCGCCGCGCGATTTCATCATGGGCACCTATCAATGGTTCAATACGATCGACGGCTGGCCGCGCCAGAAATGGAGCGAGACCGATCCACACATCTGGGCAGTGATCACGGGCTTTAGCGGCGAGTTCTGGCTGCGTGGCACCGAAACCTGGCTCAAGCCGATTCAGGCACTGATCGTCGGTGGGGCGGCGATCGCCTACTGGCTGCGAGGCGCTAAAGCTGAGGCGCTGACGCTCCACGCGACCGCCGCCTACCTGGGATTTATGCTTTTCAATCCAGTGCTGTGGCCGTATCTCTACAATCCGGCGCTGGTCGTTAGTCTGGTCGGTATTGCGGCCTTCTCGGCGCTGTATGGCACCAACGAGCTGCGCGTACCGGCAGCACAATCATGCTCTCAGCCTACCTATTTATAAGCTTATGGACACACGTCACCGCATAACTCTACTGCTGCTGTTGCTCACACTCGGTCTCACCATCGTGCCGGGATCGCAGGCACAGATGCGTCTCCGCGTCGCCAACAGCCGCTTCGACCTCCAGACCGAGCAGCTGCTGCTGACCAACGGCTACCTCGCCAATATCCTGACCACCGTCGATGGGCGGCGCGTGCTGCGAGCCAGTCAGCGCAACTACACCACGACAACCTGGGCCCGCGATCTGGACTATGCGATCAGCGGCTACGGCTACGTTCTGACCGACATGAGCGTGTTTCGCGAGAACATCCAGGTCTTTCTCGACAAAACCGACAGCGGCGGCGTCGTGCCCGAAAACGTCGACGTCGTACAGAACCGCAGCGAGAATCGCGAGGCCTGGGATGCGATGCCCAACCTGATCAGCGCCAGCTACAGCTACGCCGCCAAAACCGGCGATCGCGCGTTTGTGGCGCAAAACATCGCCACGCTAGAGCGCATCGCAGGCTGGATCGAGCGGCTGGACAGCAACGGCGACGGTCTGCCGGATCGCGATATTTTTCCGTACGGCTACTACGATACCGTCGAGAACAGCGTGATGCATACCTATGCGCTGGCAAAGTTCTACGGCGCGTACAGGATGCTGGCCGAGCTTGAGCGCTGGATCGGCCGCGAGAGCGCGCGCTACGATCGGCTGGCGGATCAGATGCGCGACGGCTTCCATCGCTCCGAGCAGGGCGGCGGCTACTGGCGGGCGAATCAAGCCTGGCCGATCGCCTGGCGCAAAGCCGATGGCCGCGTCTATCCGTTCCTGGAAACTTTTGGCGTCTTTCAGGCGGCCAAAGAAGGGCTGATCGGGCCGCAGGATGGATGGCGCTACCGCAATCTCTTCACGGCGCTGCACCAGACTCTTGACCAGCAGCTCGATCCGGCGACGCCGACCAAGCTTACGGTTGGCGGCTATCCGCTCAACATCCGTCGCGATGTCGTGCCGCCGGCCAACAACTGGATGCTGGACGCCGCCGCGCCGTGGATCGTCAGCCTCGACGTTCCCGAGCGCAGCAGAGCGGGCTATCCCGAAGATGCAAGTGCCGTGCTCAATGCGTATAAAGCTATGACTCAGCGCACACAGCCGGCGGTGCTGGAGTTTGCGGCCAGCGCAGGATCGCGCTATGGTGCAGGCGATAGCGGCGATCGCGGGCGGACCTGGGATAGCGCGGCCTGGTTCGAGGCGGTCTATGGTGGTCACTATGGCGTGCGCATGACGCCGACCGCGCTCTTCGTCGCGCCGCAGCCACTGGTGACGCTCGGCGACGACGGTATTACGAATCTGACCTATCAGGGCGCGAACGTGCAGATCAGCCTGGATGCCGTCCAGCGCAGCTATCGCGTAACCACCGATCAGCAGATCAACGTGCAGCTCGGCCCAGTCGGCGATGGCGCCACGATCGCGGTGGATGGCGTGGAGCGCGGACGGACTGCCGGGCTGGTGCTCGCCGCCGGACAAAGCGTGACTGTCCAGACGATCGGCATTACACGCCAGCGCTCCGACAGCGCATTCTCCAATGTGTGGCAGCGCGCCGACGCTCCGATCCAGCAGGGCGCAGCCAGCCGCTCCTGGCTCTGGGGGCCGCTGCCGTTCCGCACCACTGTCGAGCGCTACGCCCAGAGTCCGGGCGGTGAGCGGCTCGTCGAATACTACGATAAGTCGCGGATGGAGATCACGCAGCCCACCACCGATCGGCAGCAGCGCTGGTTTGTCACTAACGGACTACTGGTCAAAGAGCTGGTCAGCGGCAGGCTTCAGGTCGGCGATGCTGAGTTCGAAGATCGCGCGCCGGCCGAAGCTCCGATCGCCGGCGATCCCGACGCCGCGAACCCGGCTCCGGCCTACCGCGCATTTGCCGGCGTTGTCTCGCTGAACGGCGACCGCCGGGCCGAGCCGCGCGTGGGCGCGGCTGTCACCGCGACGATCGATCAGAGCGGCCAGGTCGGCGATGATCCGTCGCTGGCTCGGCCCGACACCCGGATCAGCAACTACGAAGCGAATCTCGGGCATAATATCCCTAACGTTTTTTGGCGCTACATGACGAACCTGCCCGACGATTGGATCTTCGCCTTCGGCTATCCGATCAGCGAACCGTTTTGGACAAGCGCCCGCGTCGGCGGCAATACCAGGCCGGTTTTGGTACAGTTATTCGAGCGCCGGGTGCTCACCTACACGCCCGGCAACCCGGCCGGCTTTCAAGTCGAAATGGGCAACGTTGGACAGCATTACCACCGCTGGCGCTACGGCTTCGCGCCGTGGGAAACCTGGAATGAACGGCTACGGTAGCCAATCGGCTGCGTTTCCGAGCAATAATGAAAGCATACAGATTCAGCGCACCCGAGAGAGGAAGGCACAAATCAATGCGCACTCGAGCCCTGTTACCTCTGCTTATCGTGGCAGTCATTCTCACAAGCATTCTGCCATTGAGCCAGCACGCTCTTGCCAGCGAAGCGACTGACGTCGCCGCGCAGAGCTATAACAAAAGCGAGCCGTTCGGCATTGTCGCGACGCTTGCCAACCGTGTGCGCGACGATGAGCAAGACGCAATGGTCGCGCTGATGCGCGAGGCCGGCATCCAGTGGGCTCGTGAAGAGATCAGCTGGGATAAGCTTCAGCGGACCAAAGGCGGCCCGTTTATGTGGACAGGCGACGGCAGCGGCTTTTATAACTACGACCGCGCGATCGAGCGGCAGACCCGCGCCGGCATCAATGTGCTTGGCCTGCTGGCCTACAATCCGGCCTGGTTCAAGAGCAAAAATCCCACCGTCGATGAGTGGATCGACGATTGGGGTACCTACGTGTTCCAGACGGTCGCCCGCTACGGCCGCGATCGCGACCAGATCCGCTACTGGGAGATCTGGAACGAGCCCAATCTGCGCGTCTCCGGCTATGAGAGCGGCCTCTACACGATCCGCGATTATGTGCGTATCCTCGATACGGCGCGCGCTGCCGCCAGAGCTGCCGATCCCAGGGCCGTGATCGTTCTGGGCGGCATCACCAGCATCTGGAGCGATATTCCCACGCCCGAGGACTACGACATTCCAACCTATCTGCGGCTGCTCTACGATGCGGGCGGCTGGAATAGCTTCGATGTGCTGGCGATCCATCCGTACAGCCCCGGCGCGCCCGAGGCGGCATCCTGGCGGCGGGATCAGCACCAGGACTTCGAGGGCGAGCTGCGGCAGGTCGATGCGCTGCTCCAGGAGTTTGGCAGCAAGCCCGTGTGGATCACCGAGGTCGGCTGGTCGACCTATCGCGGCTTCTACGGCGTCTCGGAGACCGAGCAGGCGGCGTTCATGGTGCGCATGTATCTCGTCGCGATGGCCCACTCGTCGGTCGAGCGCATCTTCTGGTACGATCTGCGCAACGATACGCAGCCGGGAGCCAGCTATGAAAAGCCGGTCTACAACGAGCGTGAGGTCCAGTTCCACTACGGCATGCTGCGGCGCACCTTCCCGCTCAATCCCGAGCGCAACGATCTGCGCAAGCCGATCTACGCCGCCTACCGCACGATGACCTCGATTCTGGAAGGCATGACCTTTGAGGGCGTGCTGGCCAACGGTGATAACCCGAGTATGCCCGGCACCTTCGCCTATCGCTACAGCGGCGGTGGGCGTGGCGCGATCGCGCTGTGGCGGGTCAACGGCGGCGACGGTCCCTCCATGACGATCGACTGCCGCTGCAAAGAGGCACGCGTGCGCCAGTGGGATGGCAAGCTGCTGTCGACGGTGCAGACCGAAGGGCCGGTGACTGTACGGCTGGACTACATCGGCACGCCGCTCTACATCGAGTGGGGACCCGATCGCGGCAGCCAGGGCACGCTCTTTCCCGAGACCGGACATCGCATCGCGGCGCCGTTCCTGAGCTACTGGAACGCTAACGGCGGCCTTAAGCAGTTCGGCTATCCGATCTCCGCGCAGATCCGAGAGACCGATCCGGCGACCAACAAGGTGCGGCTGGTCCAATACTTCGAGCGCAATCGCTTCGAGTATTATCCAGAGCTGGCGAACACGCCCTTCGAGATTCAGATCGGGCGGCTCGGTGATGATCTGTTGCGCCAGGAAGGCATCGACTGGACGAAGCTACCCAAGCAGGCCGACGCGCCGCCAGAGTGCTTGTTCTTCGAGCAGACCGGCCATCGATTGTGCGCGCCGTTCAGAGGCTACTGGGAAGCCAACGGCGGCCTGGCGCTCTACGGCATGCCGCTCTCCGAGGCCTACGAGGAGAATGGACGGCTGGTGCAGTATTTTGAGCGCAATCGCTTCGAGCACTTCCCCGATAAGATTGGCACGCCCTTTGAGATCCAGCTTGGTCTGCTTGGTCGTGAGCTGTACAGCACCTGGGGCGTGTGGCCGCAGTAGCCTCGCTCGATAGCCGGATCGAACACCAACAGGGTCAGCGCTGCGCTGACCCTGTTTCGCTTCCAGCACTTTGTGGCGGTAGTTGTCACATGCGGCCAGTAAGCTGCTCTCAGATCGTAAAGTGTTTGAGGAGGCGGTATGGCGTTGTTTAGCGAGGCACACAGTAAACAAGCAAAAGAAACATTCCTCTGGGGCCGTATTGCGCAGCAGGCGCTGCTCGTTCCCGAAGCCAGCATTTTAATCGGCCTGTTACTGATCGCCTGGGCCTTCAACTTCCCACCGCTGATCGGTATCCTGGCGATTATTACCGCCTTTGTGTTTGGTCTTCGGCTGGGATTGATGACTCTCGCCGAACAACAGCTGGCGCAGGGCGCATACAGCCGCGCCGATCGGCTGGTGCAGGCGGCGCTGCGCATCAACCCTTGGTCAGTCGATGCGCTCGTGCTGCGAGCGCAGGGTCTGGCACAGCAGGGCGAGGACGAGCGAGCTGAGCAGCTACTACGGCGAGCTGCGCGGCTCTACCCCAACGATCACACGGTTCAGAGTACGCTTGCCTCAGTCGTTCTGGCGCAAGGCCGGATCGCGGAAGGCTCACAGCTGGCCGTCGCCGACGATCCATCGGTAGCGCAGGTGCCGCAGCTGATCCAGCAGCGCGCCTGGATGGCGCTGCATATCGAGGAAGACGCCGCTAAAGCCCGAGCGATTATTCTCAAAGCCGATCCGAAGCGCTTCCCGCCGCGTATCGCGCTGCCGCTGCTGACGACGCTGGGCGAGGCGCATATTGTGCTTGGCGCCCGCGACGATGCCGAGGCCATACTCACCACGATCGAGGCAGATCTGACAGCCTGTCCGCGCGCACAGCAGGCCGAATTACTGTACCACCTGGGACGCCTGCACGCCGAGCTTGGCGAGCAGAGCGCGCTCTACTTCCGCCGCTGTGTCGAGCTCGACCCCGATGGACGCTACGCCCAGGCAGCCTGGCGCAGCGCGGTCAATAGCTAGTTTTGCTTGTACCCAAACCAAACGAGCGACGCGTCTACTGCGTCGCTCGTTTGCGTGTGGAAGGGTGGGCGCTACTGGCCGAGCGTCAGCTGCGTCTGCTGCTCACGACCTTCACGTAAGAAGGTGATCGTCACTGTATCGCCCGCGTCGGCCTCGGTCTCCAGGATGTTGCGCAGATCGCCGATGGTGCGCACGGGCTGGCCGTTGATCGCGGTAATAATGTCGCCGTTGGTCGGATACTGATCGCCGCTCCTCAGCGTGACGCCCTCAGTCGCGCCTCGCAGCCCAGCTTGAGCCGACGGCCCACCTTCGGTCACCGCCGACAGCATCACCCCGCTGGTAGTTGGGAAGTTGAGCTGAAGCGCCAGCTCGGGATCGACCGGCACAACGTTGGCACCGATACGCGGTCGCTGGTATTGGCCGGTCTCGATCAGCTGCCGCACAACCCGCTTGATGCGATTCACAGGCACCGCAAAGCCCAGGCCAATGTTGCCCTCGTTGCGTGAGGCGATCAGCGTGTTCATACCGATCACCCGGCCGCGCGAGTCGAACAGCGGGCCGCCCGAGTTGCCGGGATTGATCGAGGCGTCGGTCTGGATCAAGCCCTGCAAGCTGCTGTCGGGATCGTTCTCGCCCAGATCCTGGATCGAACGGTTGAGCGCGCTGACGATGCCTGATGTGACTGTCTGCTGAAGTCCCAGCGGGCTGCCGATCGCGACCGTGATCTGACCAACCCGAACATTCGCCGAGTCGCCCAGCTCGACTGGCTGAATGCCCTGTGGCACGCGCTCGGCTCTAACCACTGCAATATCGCCCTCGGGGAACGTCCCGATGAGCTCTCCTCGGCTCACGCTGCGATCGGCAAAGGTGATGATGATCTGCTGCATCTCGCCCGCGACGTGGTTATTGGTGACAATGTGACCTTCCTGGTCGATAACAAAGCCCGATCCGGTCCCATTGCCGTCGGTCAGGTTAACCACCGCATTGATGTTGCGTCCATACACATTGTTGATGATCCGCTCATACTCCGAGAGCGCCGAGGCATCACCCGGCAATGCTGTAGGGATCGGCTCCTGGGCAAACGCTACGCCACCACGACCGATCTGCTGGTCGCCCAGGGCGGCCGATGACGAGGAGCGCGGCGAGGACTGGCTGCTGGTTCCCTGGCTCTGGCTCGACGGCGACTGCACTTGAGTTGGCTGTGCCTGATTCTGCTGCGCCTGTTCCTGGACAACATCACAGCCTACGAGCACTAGCATCACAGATAGTAATAACGCCGCGACGCTACGGCGTTGGTGATTTGTGCGCATATTCTTCTCCCGCTATATGTCATTCTGGGACAATTTGGGAGGCAAGATCGGTACCACGGTGGGGAGAGCAATAAGAGAACAACGGAACAAAAGAACACAGGAATAAACGATCATGATCCTTTTGTTTCCTTGTTCTTTTGTTTGCTCACGGGGCAGGAGGTGAGGGCCTGCTTGACAATGACCTCACCATCAGCCGGGTATCATCGGGGACTGGGCGGCGCCACCATACAATTAGGGAACGAATAACCGTCTATAGGCGTCTAGATTCGAAACATGTGTCCAGATGGAGCCTTTACATGACGTATCGCTGGATCAGTCTGTTGCTGGGCAGCTTGCTACTCCTCACCGGCTTTCGCCCCATGCAAGCCACAAACGCAACATCGATCAAGCTGACTGTGCAACCCTTTTTTGAAGGCAACTACCGCGCTGGGAATTGGATTCCTTTTCAAATCACAGTGGCCAACGACGGCCCGGATCTCAGCGCTACGATCAGCCTTCAGGCAGGCACCAGCTTTGCAACTAACCTCGAACTTCCTCGCGGCGCCGAAAAAAGTGTCATTCTTTACGCCCGTCCGCTTGACGAGATTCGCCGAGCGGCAACCGTGCGCGTGCTGACATCCGGCGCCGAGCTTGCAAAAGTTGAAACGCCAATCAAGGGCGTAGGCGCTGCAACGCCAGTCGTCGGCTATATCGCTCAGCAAGCGGTGACGCTGCCGCTCCCTGAAGCTCAGGCCGGCACTCCCAAGATCGCGCAGGTCATGGTCCAGCCCGGCGATTTGCCGGAGCGGAGCGAAGGGCTATCGATGTTCGACGCGCTGGTGATCGACGGCGCGCCGCTCGCTAACCTTAGCAACAAGCAGCAGCAGGCGCTCATCGATTGGGTGCGGCTGGGCGGGCAGCTTGTGATCAGCGGCGCAGATCTTCAGGCGACACTGGCTCAGCTGCCGGAGACGCTGCGGATAGCAACAGCCGGCGCAGCCGCACCGAGCGGACAGATCTCGCTTCTGCCGCAGCTGACAGCGGAGCAAACGCCAGCCGCTACGGAGCTGGTCGGCGCAGCAGGCACACGGAGCATCGCCACGATCGGCACGACAACGGTCGGCGTGCAGCAGCAATTTGGGCGAGGCCAGATCAGTCTGCTGGGCTTCAGTCTTGCTGCGCCCGAGCTAGGTCTGCTGCCCGATGCGGCGCTCTTCTGGGACAATGCCGCCATCTTACGTGTCAGCACCATCGATCTTCAGCAAATGCAGCGTAGCGACGATCTTCAGGCGCAGCAGTTCGCCTCGGCGCTTACGCTGCTGCCGGTGCTGGCCGTCCCGCCGCTGACAACGCTGGCGATCGTGCTTGGTCTGTATCTGCTGATCATCGGGCCGGGCCTGTATCTGCTGCTGCGTCGGCTCGATCGGCAGGCCTGGGGCTGGGTAGCAGTGCCGCTGGTGACGATTGTCTTCTCGCTTGGAGCATATGGCTACGGCCTGCGTCTGCGTGGCAGCGATACGATCCTCAATCAGATCTCAATCGTCGAGTCGATCGCGGGACGCTCACGAGTGCGAACCTACGCCGGAATTTTCTCACCGCGCACGCAGACCTACCAGATCACCACGAGCGCCGATGCGCTCATCGAGCCAGTGATGAGCGGAGAATTTAGCGGCGGCGCACCGCTGAGCACGGGCCAATACCTCCAAGGTAGCGGCAGCATCAAAGACCTGGGCGTTCCCCAGTGGTCGATGCGGATGTTCTCGGCGGAGCAGCTGCTTGATGTGCAGCCGCTTGAGGCCAAGCTAACCGTCGAGGGAGCTACGCTGCGCGGAACGGTGCTGAATACCGGCACCGTGCCCATCAGCGACACCGCGCTGGTACACGATGTCCAGGTCGTCAAGATCGGCACCTTGCAGCCAGGCGAAAGCCGCTCGGTAGAGCTTACGCTGGACGGCGGCGCGGCCTTCGACCGCAACATTGGGATCGGCGGCATGCTGCTGGACGGCAAGGCTAACAGCTTCAATCGTGCCGGACAACTCCCGATCGACGTTCGCATGCAGCAGACGATGATCGATACGATCTTCAATCCATTCTTTGGGTCGCCCAAAGGTCCGGTTGTCGTCGGCTGGGCCAACAGCGGCCCGCTGCCCGTCACTCTCGATAGCGCCCGCGCACAGCACCAGCAGCTCACGCTGGTCGTCGCAACCGCCGACGTTACTCTGAGCGAGAGCGGCGGCTTCTCGCTCGGGCAGGGCTGGTTCAACTCCTCGTTTCAGGCCAGCGGTCTGGGTGTTGGCGGGCCGTGTGTGACGCGCTTCAGCGATGGCTGGTACATCGATAATGGCACACTCACCAGCACCATGCGCCTACCGGCAGGCATTCAGCCCAGCCAGATACGCCAGGCGACGCTACGTGTCGAGCGCGATGGGCCACCCTCTGCGCTGAAGCTCTCGGTGTATGATTGGCAGTCAGAGCAATGGGTCGCGCAGGCGCTGGAAG
>DASWTW010000192.1:0-6913 GCA_036401895.1 Herpetosiphonaceae bacterium
TGGCGCTGCTGACGCTGCCGGTGCTGGCCCTGCTGGCGCTGACGGTCGTCGGGCTGCTGCTGGTGCCGCTGCTGCTGCTGGTGGTGCATTTGCCCTACGTACAGGGCCTGGCGGCGGTCGGGCAGGCGCTAGGCCAGCGGCTCACCGGCAGCGCAACAACCGGGAGTGCGCTGTGGGGCGTGGCGGCGCAGCTAGTGGTGGTGATCGGCATTGGATTGATCGCGCCGCCGGTAGGCCTGCTGATCTTCTATCTGCTGGCCAGCCTAGGCCTGGGAGCCCAGCTGATCGAGCGGCAGGCGAACTGGGCAGTGTAGCCCGCCTCGCGGCACACAGGCTGCTAAACAAGAGATCCAGCAGGAGATTCTTGTGCAAGCAGCCCTGGTTGAACAGCTTCAGCAGCAATTTCAGGCGTTTGTTGGTCGGCTCTCCCGAGGGCCGGCCATCGCCGTTTTATGCCATAGCGACGCCGACGGAATCGCGGCGGGCGCGATCCTGACGCGCGCGCTCCAGCAGATCGATCACACCGTTGCAGTCGAGGTGACGCGCAAAGGCGAAAACGCCTGGTCGCCGAGTGTGCGCGAGCGGCTGGCTGAGTCCAATCCGCAAGCTCTGATCGTCACCGATCTTGGCAGCCGCGACCAGCCGATTTTAGAGAACGTGCCGACGCTGCTGCTGGATCATCACCGGCCCGAGGGTATACCGCCGAACGCAGAATTGCTGACCGGCTACGGCGAAGAGCCGACGCCGACCTCGGGATTGATGGCCTTCTGGTGCGCTCAGGCGATCTCACAGGCCGACGATCTGGACTGGATCGCGGCGATCAGCATCCTGAGCGACGTAGGCGACAAAGCGCCGTTTGCGCTGCTGGACGAGGCCAAACAACGCTATAAAGCCACGCCGCTGCGCGACGCAACTACACTGCTCAACGCGCCCCGGCGCTCGGCCAGCGGCGATGCGCGTCCGGCCCTTCGGCTGCTGCTCACCTGCAACGATCCCCGCGAGATCATCCGTGGCGACGCGCCCGAGGTTGCGCTGCTCAAGCAGGCCAAGACCGAGGTCAATCAGGCCTTTGCCGAGGCCAAAAAAGCGTCGCCCAGGTTTAGCGGCAGCGTGGCGATGATCCGCATCCATACGCCGTGCCAGATTCACCCGCTGACGGCCCAGATCTGGCGCACACGACTGCCCAAATATATTGTGATGGGCGTCAACACCGGCTATCTTCCAGGTTACGTCAACTTCAGCGCTCGCTCGTCCCGCGATATTAATCTGCTGGATTTTTTGCGTGAGAACGCGCCGGCCGACGCGGGCGACGCCTATGGTCATGGACACAATCAGGCCAGCGGCGGCGCGCTTAAGTATGCAGCCTGGAATGAGTTTGTCGATCGATTGGGGTTTGGGCCTGAGCTGAAAGTTCAATCTGAAGCAGAAGAGAAACATCGATGAACAAACAAGGTCCACTCGATACACAGGCGCTGCGCTTTGGATTCGCCGTCAAGGTGCTGGGCCAGCCCAACCTCAAGAGCAACGATGCGCGCCGCTGGCAAAACGAGCCGCATCTACGGGTTTCGCTCGGCTATCTACGCGATATTTTTGCGTATCTCGACAAGCACAAGATCACGATGTATCGCATGTCGTCGGATGTTGCGCCGTACGTGACGCATCCCGACATGCCACAGTTTCACGGCCAGATCAAAGAGTGCAGCCTTGAGCTGCGCGAGCTTGGTCAGCTGGCCAGGACGCAGGGGCTGCGCCTCTCGTTTCATCCCTCGCAGTTTGTGATTCTGAACAGCCCGGACCGTGCGCTGGTGGACAAGAGCATCTGGGATCTTGAGGCGCAGGCCGAGATGCTGGACTGCATGGAGCTAGGTCCCGAGGCGGTGCTGATTATTCATGTAGGCGGCACCTACGGCGATCGCGAGAGCGGCTGCCAGCGCTGGGTCGAGACCTATCACCGGCTGCCGGAGCCTGTGCGCCGCCGTCTGGTGCTGGAAAACGACGACATTCGCTTCAGCGCCGCCAACGTCCTATCGATCCACGAGCAGACCGGCGTGCCGCTGGTCTTCGATTACCAGCACTACTGGTGCAACAATCCCGAGGGCCTGGAGCTGCGCCCGACCCTGGAGCGCTTTATTCGATCCTGGCCCGACGGCGTGCGGCCCAAAATCCACTACTCGTCGCCGCGAACCGAGATGCGCGAGATCAAGCGCAAGAATCGCAAGACCGGCAAAGCCGAGACCGTGCTCCAGCCGCCGATCTGGACCGGCCACGCCGACTTTTTAAACCCGTTCGAGTTCATAACCTTTATGCGCATGGCCTACGACCTTGAGTTCGACGTGATGCTGGAGGTGAAGTCCAAAGACCTGGCGCTGCTACGGATTCGGCGCGATCTGGCGCGCTACGCGCCCGATGTCGCGGCACGCTTCGGGCTGGATACACAGCCGATCGCCGGTGATGACGAGCAGCGCGAAGAAGATCTGATGGAGGCGGCGGCAGGCGAGAGCGATTCGTAGTCGGAGGATGAGCACAGATGACTGATGAGCGAACGATTGCCATGGAGCGGCTGCGCGAGCAGGGCCTGGGCTGCACACGCTGCGATCTGCATCTTTCGGGTACGCAGGTGGTGTGGGGCGAGGGCGATCCGCACGCCCAGGTGATGCTGATCGGGCAGGGGCCGGGCGAGCAAGAGGCCAAAGCCGGGCGGCCCTTCGTCGGGCCTTCGGGCGAGGTGCTCAACGAGTGGCTGGCGACGGCCAGCATCGATCGATCGAAGCTCTGGATTAGCAACACGATCAAGCACTGGGCGACCGCACTCAACGAGCGCGGACGGCGGGTCAATCGCACGCCCAAGACCAGTGAGGTCCAGGCGTGCCGCATCTGGATCGACGGCGAGCTAACGATCGTGCAGCCCAAGATTCTGGTCTGCATCGGCGCTCCATCGGCGCAGGCGATCATCGACAAAAAGTTCAAGATTACGGAGTCGCGCGGCCAGTGGTTCAAAGGGCCAAACGGCGAAGATGTGATCGCCACGTTTCATCCGTCCTATCTCATTCGGCTGCGCACCGCCGACGTCGCCGCCTACGATCATGCCTGGGCGCAGGTGCTTGACGATTTTCGCGCGGTGGTGGAGCGAGCCCGCGAGCTGAACATCGATCTTGGGTAGAGCTGGTGGCCCTCACCTATGCCCTACGTGCAAACAAAGGAACAAGTGATCAAAGGAACAAACTTTGATCGTGTGGTCTTTCGCTGGCCCTCACCCCTGCCCTCAACCTCGGCAGTCGAGGGGAAAGACATAGCGATAAAGATTGATGAGATCATCGGCATATGAGGTAGTTGTTAGGTTTCAGGGCGTGGTAAATCACGTCCCTACACGTCGATTTATCGCCAATATTGTAAAGAGATTAATTCAGATTCTAGGTTCTGGGTTCTTGCGTTTGTTCTTTTGTTCTTTGTTCTTTTGTTCTTAGAATATTGGCACACTACTTGCGTGCTGCGTATTGCCGTCTATGGTACGAGGAAGGGTGAAAGCGATGCCACGCTTAGAAGGAGAACGCTCCAATACCGGCTTGTATGTCCTGCTTGTGCTTGTTTTGCTGATCGTCGCATTGGTGCTGCTGGAGGTCACCGGCGTCACCAACCTGATCGCGAATTTCGGTGCGGCATAAAGGAGGCCGAGATGCGCAAAGGTACAGATCTGATCGGTAAGCCGGTAGTAGCGTTCGATACCGGCGAGCAGTTTGAAAGAATCAAAGATTTATTGTTCGATCAAGAAAACAACCAGCTGCTGGGATTTTTGGTAGACGAGGGAGGTTGGTTCAGCAGCGCGCGCGTGCTGCCGCTGCAAAACATCCAGACGATCGGCCCCGACGCAGTGATTGTAGCCGCCAAAAATACCGTGGTAACCGCCGCGCAAATTCCGGCGATCCAGCGCATTCTTGAGCGCAACAACGTGCTCAAAGGCACGAAGATCATGACCACCGACGGCCGCGATCTGGGCACGCTGGCGGATCTCTACTTCAACGAGGAGACCGGCGTCGTCGAAGGCTACGAGGCGTCCGGCGGCGTGTTTGCCGACGCCTACTCGGGACGATCGTTTATTCCCGCGCCGCACGCGCTCAAGATCGGCGAGGACGTCGCGTTTGTGCCGCCCGAGACCGCCGATCTGATGGAAGAGCAGGTTGGCGGCATCCGAGGCGCAGTCCAGGAAGCCGGCGATACGCTGCAAGAGGCGACGGATCGTGCCTCGACCTCGCTGACCAACGCCGCCGTCGATCCGGCTCAGCAAAAAGCCTATGTCGTCGGCAAGACGGTTACGGAAGACGTAGTTGCGCCGAACGGGACGCTGCTTGTAACCACGGGCCAGATCGTCACGCCACTGGCGGTGGACGAGGCCGAGCGCCAGGGAATTCTGGATCGGCTTTACCACGCGACCGGCGGCAGCTTAACCGCTGGCTTCAGCCAGACGCTCGGCGGCGCAGTAGCGGCGAATAGCGTCGAGCAGGCGCGCGGACGACGTGTCCAGCACGCAGTACGGACGAACGAGGGCGTGATTATTGCTGCGCCGGGTCAGATCGTCACGGAGCAGGTGATCAACCGGGCGCGGACCTATCACAAAGAGGCTGAGCTGCTGGATGCAGTGGGCGTATCCACAGCCGACGCCGCACGTGCGCAGGCTAGCGCCGCGACAACATCGGCAGGCGAGCGCATCCAGCAGGGCGCGACTCAGGCCGGCGCAGAGGCCAGCAACCTGTGGGAGCGTGTCAAATCTTCCGTCAACAGCTTTCAGGAGCGAACCGAGCAAGAAGCCCGCGCGCATCAAATCAAGAGCGCCCTTGGCCGACCAGTCACGCGCGTCATTCTCGATCCTCAAGATAATGTTATCCTGAATATCGGCGAACTGATTACGCATCAAGCCATAGACATGGCGCGTCAGGCCGGAGTACTCGACATCTTGCTAAGCTCGGTGTATGATAAAGATCCCGAAATCGCGATAGACGAATTGCGAGCGCCTGAACCCGGTGAAGCCTCGCTCGAAGAGCGAGAGCGAAACGCCGATTCCTAGCAACACCGTCGTGCGGCTGGCCCTTCCCCTGGGGCTGGCCACATTCCAATCGAGATAGCCCACCAGCATAGGGTAGATCGGCACACCAACGGCGTTGTGCTCGTATTCAATTACAGTTTGCTGCTGAATCGCGGCGCGCGGTGCGTCGCGGTTAGCAGCCCTTTGGGAGATCATCATGCCCGTTCAGAAAGCTCAACCGCCAGTCCAGACGCAACGCACACGTATCCTGATCGTCGATGACCAGCGTGAACTCGCCGATATGCTCTCGAACGTGCTGATCGACGAAGGCTACGATGTGACCGTATGCAGCGATGGTCGTGAGGCGATCCGCTGTGTGAAAGATGTGCAGCCGGCCGCGCTGATCCTCGACATCATGATGCCCGAGACCGACGGCTTCGAAGTTCTGCGCCAGCTGCGCAGCGATCCATCCGGGCGCCGCCTGCCGGTGGTACTGATGAGCGCCGCCTGGCGTGCCAACGAGAAGCAGCGCCAGATCGGCACGACCATGGACATTGCGCCGACTGTGGTATTACCAAAACCCTTTGAGCTAGCCGAGCTTGATCGCTGCCTGCGCCAGCTGGGAGTATCCGCGCAACAGGTCGCCTAAACGCACAATCAGACTTCGTTGGCACTCTCCCCCACCAATGGCTGAGCCAAGCCCCAGCTTGCTGCTGTGATGGGCCTACCTTGCGTACCGCTTTACAGCCGTCGTGCATTCTGCTATAGTTGGGCGTAGAAACCCCCTTGACATTCTCCCCCGCCAGGAGCCTGGAGAAGGAGAACATACTATGAGCCCAACCATTTTAGTCTTAGACGACGATGCTGTAATTCGAGATCTGCTCAGCGAAGTGTTGCAGGATGAAGGCTTTCAGGTTGTGGCGGCGGAAAGCTTAGCGGAGATGCTGAAGGCCGCGCCCAAGCACGCCGATCTGCTGATCACCGATTTTTGGATCAACTTTCAAGCTCTTGGCCTGCGGGCAATCGAACAGGTGCGCCAGGCCACACGCGCTGATCTGCCGGCGATCATCTGCACCGCCGCGCTCAAAGAGAGCGAAGATCACAAGGTGGAGATCGCGCAGCTCAGCGCGCATCTGCTGCTCAAGCCATTTACGATCGACGAGTTTCTCGATCTGGTCAACCGGGCGCTCAAGCCCGCCGTCCCCGACCGCCCACAGGCAGCGCTTCAGGTGCGGGCGGCCTGGGCCTGATTCGCCCGCCCGGCCTCGGCTAGGCCCGGCGCAGAACTCGTCGCGCCAGGCGGCGATCTTCTTCCTGCACCGCGCCGACCAGCAGCAGCAAGCACCAGAACGCCAGCGGCCCCACAACGATGCTCAGCGCGACATGGATCTGCGCGGCCAGGAGCATACACAGGCCCATTCCCAGCGCGGCCAGCGTCGGTCGCCAGGCCAGGCGCAGCAGCGGCGCCGGCTCGATCTCGGTCCGTAGCACCTTCCACAGCGGCAGAAACAGCACAACCTCCGACAGCACTGTCGCGAGAGCGGCCGCCTGAATGCCGAAGCGTCCCACAAACACCAGGTTGAAGACCAGGTTGAAGATCGCGGCGGCGGTAAACGACACAGTGATCGTGCGCGGCCGGTCCAGCGCGATCAGCACATACTGCGTCACCCCGTTCACGTAGCTGAGCGGCAGATACCAGATCAGCAGCGCCAGCGCGGGAGCGCCCAGCGGCACGTACCGCGCGCCGTAGATCGAGATCAGCCAGGGCGCGAGGATGGTTACGCCGGTTGCGATCGGCAGGGCCAGCAGCAGCAGCAGCCGCACCAGATAGCTGTAGGCTCGCTGGAGCGCCGCGCGATCACTGGCCGCCTGGCGCGCAAACATAGGAAAAACCGC
>DASWTW010000193.1:0-12864 GCA_036401895.1 Herpetosiphonaceae bacterium
CCGGCCACGATGAGCGCTACGGCTATTATCTGATCACGCCGCCGATCAACGCCAAGTCGCTGCAAACCACGCTCGACGCGGGGCCGGTTCCGCCGCCCGCTGCGGTGCGTATTTTCGCACAGATCGGCCAGGCGCTCGACGAGCTGCACAAGCATAAGATCGTTCACCGCGACGTTCAGCCGCAGACGATTCTGGTGCAGGACGACGGCACCGCTTATCTGACGGGCTTTAGCCTGGCCTGGATTCCTGATGGCCCGGATCTGTCGGAGCTGGACGAGGCGGATTATCTCACACCCTATGCCGCGCCGGAACAAACGTTTGAAGACCGCACACCCGCGTCGTCGCTCGACATCTACTCCCTGGGCGCGGTGCTCTACCATATGCTGACAGGTGAAGTTCCGCCCGGCACAGGCATAGAGCCGACATCGCTGGCCAGCCGCGATCCTCAGCTTGCGCCCGCCGACCGCGTCCTGCGCCGGATGCTCGCGCCGCAGCCGCATCTGCGCTATCCCAGCGCATCCCAGGCCGCAGCCGCACTACGAGGAGCGCTGCGCGCTGTCGTGGAGACCGACGCCGCCGACTCCTCGGCTGATGTTCCAGCCCGCGCCGAGTGGCTGGAAAATCCGCTGGAGATCGTTCTGCGCGACCGGATCGACAGCACGTTTCTGGAGCGCTCACGCAGCCACGCCGATAAGCTCCACGCTGGAGAAGGCGTGCGCCGGCTGCTTGACGCCTGGAGCGGTGATAGCCCGATCCGCCGCCGGCAGCTGGGCCAGGCCATTCGCATTGATCAGGTCGTCAGCTATAACGTTTATTTCTACGATCTGAAGATTCTGTATGAAACCCGGACCAATCCCGAGAGCCGTGAGCGGCCATTCTCCGGCAGCCGGATCTCAAGCCGCAAGCAGCCGCCCGATCGCTGGCAGATCGAGGTCCCGACGCCGGACGAGCCCTTCGGCGATGTGTTGCCGACCGAGGTTAGCGTGCCATTCTCGGAGAAAACCAGCGTCTGCCAGCGCTGCAAAGGCGAGACCCGCATCACCTGCGCCAACTGCCACGGACGCGGCACGCTCGACGTCAAGCGCACCGTGAAAACGCCGACCAGCACGCACTCCGAGATCCAGACCGTGGACTGTCCGACCTGTAACGGCGCCGCGCTGCTGACCTGCGATCGCTGTGACGGCACCGGCAATCTGCTGACGAATTCGGTATTTCAGTTCAGCCGGCGCGGTCGCTTGTGGCAGAACACCGACGAGATCGAAGGCTTGCCCCAGCGCTCGCTTGAGGAGCGCTCGGAGGTTGTGTTCAGCGGCGAGATCGATGTACATGATCCGATGTGGCACGCCGTGCAGCCGCTGCATGAGCTGCTCGAAGAGGCGACCAAATCGGTCAATGACGAGACACGTATCGTCGCCACCGAGCTGGCGATTCGCGGCACGCCCGTTACCGAGGTCGATTACAGCTTCCGCAGCAAGCAGCGCACGCTGGCGATCATCGGCTTCGACGAAAACATTCGCGGCGACCTGAGCCTCTTCGACTCCGAGCGCCTGTTGATCGTGGCGCTGGTCGTTCTGCTGCTGCTCGCCATCGCTGCGATCTTCTTCAACGTGATCCCGACCTAAAACCGTAGGGGCGTAAATACGCCCCTACAAATACGGAAATCTCGTTTTGTGATCTGGAATCTTTAGCGTAACGACATCCATTAATCTGCAAGGGCGTGATGTATCACGCCCCTACGGATCGATTTGTGATCTACTGACCCAGGTTATCGCCCAGCTTCCCGGCAACGCCCATATCGCGCAGATCGTTGACGCCTGTGCTCTTGAGGAACACATGGCGCTGACGGCTGATACCGGCCAGCATCTGCGCGTCGTGGTGTTGCAGCCGGACCGCCAGCGTTTCCAGCTTCACTTCCTTGCCATCCGGCAGCACAACCAATCGCTCCCAGTCGCTCTCGCTGAGCGTGCGCATCAGATCCAGCGTTTCGCGGCGCAGATCAAAGAAGAGCGCCAGGTCGTCGGCAAAATCGCGATCCATGAATGCCAGGCCAGGGCGCGGCTCTTCCAGGCTAGGCCGCGTCTCATGCATCGCGCGGCGAAAACCTTGCAGATACGCGCGCTCACGATCGACGGCGGAGGAGACCAGCTCGGCGATCGACGGCTCAGCCCCCGAGCCGCGATACAGCTGGTCGGGCGCGAGGCGAGCGATGCGCAGGCGAATCGCGTTACAGGTCGCTTCGAGCTTGGCAAGCGCCAGCAGCTCATCGTCCACGCTCTGCTCGGAGCGCATAGGTTGAGCAAACATTGTCACGGAAACCTCATCTTATCAGCTTTTCAAGCTATACATCCAGGATCGGCGGAGCTTCTTCAGCGCTGTTTATTCTACCTCAGGATCGCGCCAGCAATTCGCGCACCACGTCCAGATCTTCGGGCGTGTTCACATTGCGAAACGCATCGCTGTTTGGGTCGAACTGCGCGATCAGCGGCGGCTCGACGAGTTGAACGCGCACCTCGGGGAAAAAGCCGATCACCTGGGGATTGCCCGCGTCGAGCTGGCGCGCAATAGGCGCAAGACAGCGGCGGCTGTAGATCGCGTGGAGGCTTTCGACGCCCAGCCGATTGCGGGCGCGTCCAGAAGCAAGCTGCGGCACCAGAACATCGTAGTCGCGGGGCTGTGCCAGCATCCAGCGCAGCAGATCGATATTCAGCAGCGGCATATCGGCGGCGACCGTCAGCGCGTGCTCGTGGCTAGCCGCAGCCAAGCCGCTGTAGATTCCGCCCAGCGCGCCGCCGTCGGGATACACATCGCCGACGATTCGCGCCGGAAGCTGCGGCCACTCCTCGGCATCGTTGAGGACGACGATGACCTCGGCGCACAGGCCGGCGATCAGATCTATGGTGTGCTGGAGCAGCGTGGGACCGGACTCGCCCCAGAGCTTGAGACGGCGCTTATCCTGCCCCAGGCGGCGGCTGCGTCCACCGGCTACCACAATCCCGGATGCCGGCGGGCTCGCGGTATGCAGTACCTCGCTCATAGAACGCTCTTCCTCGGGCCACAAGCGTGTGCGCAGAACCGGCTATTTGGGCTTGCGATTTTTGGCTTCCTCGCGCTTGCGACGAATAAAATCGAGCACCTGCTTATCGATGCGCGCATCTTCGACCAGACGCTCTTCCAGGTTTTCGATGCCGCCGTACGCGAAAAGCGCCTCGCGCGTCACCTCGTCATAGGTGTTGGTGTTGGGACCGCTGTAGTAGCCCAGCTCGCGCAGCGTATCCTGAAGCTCGCTCGCCAGCGTCTTATCGATGGGAATCAGCTCTTCGGCGGACGGCCGCGTGAGATAGAAGCGATGCAGCTGGAGCAGCCGTGTCAGCTCTTTGATCGGATCGGGATGATCATCTACCCGCAGATCGATGTAGCGATCCAGCACGCCACCGTACGCGCCGCCGGTGCGAACCACATAGACCGAGGCGGATTGACGTCCACGTCGATCGCCGCCCGCCGCCTGGCCTGCATCCAGCGCCGCAACCATCCGCTCGGCTAGCTCGCCCTCAGCAGCGCAAAACGCTTCCGCCATCCTGGCGATCACCGACTCGTTGGCCAGGATGTTGCCCTGGCAGCAAAAGCCCTCGCCGACGATCTGCCCGGCCCAGGGATGGCACGCCGATCCGGTGTAGGCGGCGGCGCGGCCCTCGCGATCGACGATGCCTACCTGGCGATGCTCGCGCTGCGGATCGGCCTCGATCAGCTGGCGCACCACATCCTGCGCCGATAAGCCCTGCTCCAGCAAGGCCAGGCCATCCGGCCCATAGCTGAGATTGGCGAGACTCTGCGTTGCGATCGCGCCGACCTCCGCTCGCGCCCACGGCACCACCGAGCCGACCGCCAGAAACTTCGACTGCACGGCAACGCCGAGATCGCCATTGGCCGGATCTCGCGCGACGATCGAGAATGTAGCGATCAACGGGCTGCCCATAGCGACCCTCCTCAACGTGGTAACGTCCGCACCGTCAACGAATCGAAAATGCCCTCGCCGCCGTTCGGCCCTGGAATAACCACGAAGCCATAGGTCGAGCCTGCGAGCGGTGCCGGCACATTCAGATTCGCCAGCAGCGTGCCGTTGGCATAAACCGAAGCGCGCGTCCCGACGACTGCCAGAACCAGGCGGTTGCGCCCGGCGCGGATCGCGTTGCTGGCGGTCGGCCTCACAATAACTCTACCACGCTGCTCAACTCGAAATTGTCCGTTGGCGCTGATCACAAAGCGATAGCTGTTATCGGGGCCGAAGTTGAGCCCGGCCGAGCCGCGCACCGGGATCACGTCCGCGCCGATGATCGCGTTGCTCTGGCTCAACGGCGAGCCGTAGGCGAAGATCGCGCCGGTGTTGGGCTGTGAGGTGATCACATACGTACCGTCGCGGTAGCCCAGCGTGTAGGTCGGCTCCTGCAAGATCGGCCAGCCGCTGGCGGTATTGCCGAAGTTATCGCCGTCCAGCACCTGACCGCTTTCCAGACCTCCTACGGGCTGCGACGCGGGAGCTTGCGTCGGCGCAGGCGCGGGAGCTTGTGTTGGCGGTACGGCGGTTGGACGCGGCGGTACGCGAGTCGGCGGAACCTCGGTGGGCGGCGGTGGCGCTACGGTGGGCGGTACGGGAGTTGGCGGCACTTCCGTTGGCGGCAAGGGAGTAGATGTCGGCGGCACCTCGGTGGGCGATGGCGGTAGCTCGGTCGGTGGCGGCTGCGTGGTCGGCACCGTCTCAGCCGTCGGCAGCGTGCCACCGGCGGCCTCGCTCGCGGCGGGTGCAGACGATCCTGCTGCGCCTGTGGTCGGCGCGTCTGCCACTACCAGCGGCGTCGCGGTCGCGGTCGCGGCAGGAGCGCCGCTCGGGTTAGCGCCGGCGATCGGGCCAGTAGTTCCTATAGGTGGCTGCTGCGCCTGCTCGGATGATCGCAGCGAGTTCCAGCCGTAGACACCGCCGCCCAGCAGCAGCAGCGCGATCGCGCCGCCGGTCAGCCAGGCAGCCGGCCGTCGTGAAGAGCGGCGCTCGGCGGTGCTGCCACTGAGCGACTCGGCGCGCGCCAGCAGGTCGTCGACATCGCGATAGAACGGATCGACGCGCTGGATCTGGCGCAGTAGGCGCGCGGCCTCGGCGGCAGCACCCGCTGCCAGCAGCGTCTGCGCCTGCTGGTAATCGGCGGCAAGCTGCTCGGCACTGGTAGCAGGCTGCACACGGCGCGGCTGCGAGCGAGCGCGCGGATTCCGGTTCAGCGCGGCGTAGGCCTCAGTAATGCGCTGGCTGCGCTGCTGGGCATACTGCTGCATCTGGGGATCGGCATGTCGGAAGCGATCAGGATGATATTTCGCGATCTCGCGCCGGTAGGCTTGCTTAATATCTTCTGGCTGTGCGCCGGGGGAAACGCCCAGCAGGGCATAATCATCGAGGTGCTGGAAATCGTCCAAGCTCTTCTCCTTGCCTGAGGCACCTACAGCAGGGTAGGCGAGCGACGGGATAGCAGGCAGGCGTCATTATACGGTTGGAGACAGGTTCTAGCAACCAAATCTTTGCGAACTAAAAGTACTATTCATATTTAAACAGTCATGGGCGATTGGAGGTTTCTAGGCGAGCCGCTCGATCGCATCCAGAAGGTCGATAATGCTGAACGGCTTCGACATAAACGCGGCCTGCGCGTCGTCCAGGTTGATCTGTTTTCCGGCACTCATCAGCAGCACGCCGATCCGCTCGTGAGCAAACTCGTTGCGAATCGCGCGGTATAAGCCGACACCGTCGAGGTTCGGCATCATCAGATCGGTGATCACCACGTGCGGACGCAGGCCCGAGCGAAGCAGCATGAGCGCACTCCGGCCATCGTGCGCGCGGGCTACATCATACCCCTCATCGCTCAGCATATCCGCAAGCAGATCTACGATTGCGATCTCATCGTCGACGACCAGCACCTGCATACGCAATCCTACATCAGCTAAGGCTCTTAAGACCTAGGGGAATCCCTGCAAGAAATACGCCAACGCTGGACAAAAGTAAGGAATTAACATACATTGCATACACCGTGCCACGTCTTGTCGAGGAGAACAATATCCAAAAATCATACACTTGGCAACGCCATACGGGGCGTATGCCGGCAGGATTTCTAGACAAGCGCACGCGACTGGACTAGAATATAATAGCTCCGTCGTCAGACACCGTATGCCAGTATGAGAAAGAGAAGGCCGTGATGGAACGACCCGCTTCCGTCGCTACAGGAGTCCCCCAGCTGGATCTGATCCTTGGGGGTGGCGTCGTCCAAAATTCGTTGATGCTGATTGGTGGCGTCGCCGGCTCCGGCAAGACGGTTCTCGCCGCACAGATCGCCTGTGCCGCCGCAGACCGCGACGAGCGGGTGCTTTTCGTGACGGCCTTTTCGGAGCCGCACAACAAGCTGATCGCCAATCTCCAGAGCTTCCGGTTCTTCAAGCAAAACCAGATCGGTGGTCGCATCAAGCTGCTCAACCTCCAGCACCAGCTTTCGACAAGCCTGGACGAGGCCGCTGATACGATCGTGCGCGAGGCCCGTGAGCATAAAGCCCGCATTGTCGTGCTCGACGGCATTCAGGGCATTTTGATCACCGGCAACAGCCGCTCGGCTCCCCATCAGTTCCTGTACGATCTCAGCGCCAAGCTCAATCTGCTCAACGTCACAACACTGGTAACATACGATCTTTCTTCGATTATAGACGCCAATCGCTCGGAGCTAACCGCTGTCGACGGTGTGATCGCGCTCAACCAGGAGCTGATCGGCGATCAGGTGGTGCGCACGCTGCAAGTTGTGAAACAGCGCGGCGCCAATCCGCTGCTGGGCCGGCATACCTTTACGCTTACCGACGAGGGCGTGATTTGCTATCCGCGCCAGGAATCGGTCACCAGCGGCGAGGACATCCCGCTCAGCGACCAGCGCGTCTCGCTCGGCATTGCAGCGCTGGACACGATGATCGAGGGCGGCGTGAACCAGGGCACCAGCACGATCGTCGCGGGCGCCGAGGGCATCGGCAAGACGCTGATCGCGCTGCATTATGTGTTGGCAGGCGCGGCCAAGAACGAGCCGTCGCTGCTAATCACCTTTAGCGAAACGCCGCAGCAGCTAGTTGACAAGGCCAAGCTCTTCGGCATGGATCTTCAGAGCGCGATCGACGCGGGCAACCTGATCCTGCGCTACCACCCGCCGGTCGAGCTAAACGCCGATGTTGTGGCCCTGGAAATCCGCCAGCTGATCGCCGAGAAAAAGATCCAGCGCCTGGTGATCGACGGCATCGGTGACATTGAGCGGCCGCTGATGGAGCGCGGACGCGCCGCCAGCTTCTTTGCCTCGCTGGTAACCTTTTTCCGCACGCAGCAAGTCTCCGCGCTGATCACGCTGGAGATCGATCCGATCATCGGGCGCGACCTGTCCTTCGCCGGCAAGAACCTGTCGGCGCTAGCCGACAACATCTTCTTCCTGGAGCATGTCGACGTCGACGATCAGCAGCTCTTCTCGCTGATTGTGCTCAAGATGCGCTACAGCGGCCACGACCGGCAGCCGCACAGCTACACGATCGACAGCACCGGCATTAACCTTTCTCAGTCACCACTGGACGGAGAGTACAGCTTTAGCCGCCGCAAAGCCTGATCGATGCGCGCTGAGGCTTGCCACGCCTTACACAGCGCCGGTTTTTGGTGAAATGCAGGCGCGCCAGTATTTGACGGCGCGGAAACCACCTCGTATAATACACGATGCGCGTCGCCCATAAGGCGATTATGACCAGGATCTACGGGGGCGTGGAGCAAGCTCTACGCTCTTTGTGTGTCCATAAAGGGTAGCGCGCCCAATTTTTGTTTTTAGGGGGTTTGTAGATTCATGCCCAAGCGAACGTGGCAGCCGAAGCGGATTCCGCGCCGCCGTAAACATGGCTTCTTGTCGCGCATGGCGACAAAAAAAGGACAGCTCGTGCTTAAGGCACGTCGGCTGAAAGGCCGTTGGAAACTCTCGGTTAGCAATGAGCGACGCCGAGTTCCACGCGGCCATCGCTAAAAGGACGCAGCATGCGGCGGAGCCAGCGGCTGCAACGACCAGAGCAGTTTCAGCGGGTGCGTCGCGACGGTAAGTCTTGGTCGCACCCGTTGTTCATTATGAACGCTGCCCGCAATCGGGTAGGACGCACGCGCTGCGGCTTTGTGGTGGGCAAGCAGCTTGGCAAAGCGCATGATCGCAATCGCGCCAAACGCCGCGTCCGCGAGGCCGTGCGGCGTTTGTACGCCAATATTGCGTCGGGCTACGACCTGGTGTTTGTGGTCCGCACGTCAGCGCTGCACGCGCCTTTTCCCGATCTTCAACAGGCCATCACGGAGCTGCTCAAACGCGCGCAGCTCTGGGTTCCCCCCGACGCGAACGATGGCAATCAAGGAGCTACCGATGGGCCGGTGGATAGCACTGCCGCTGATTCGGTTCTACCAGCGCTTCATCTCACCACTCACTCCTCCTAGCTGTATTTATACGCCAACCTGCTCGCAATATGGCTATGAGGCGATCGCGCGCTACGGACTATTCAAGGGCGGCTGGCTGACAGTACGGCGGATCGCGCGCTGTCATCCGTGGGCGCAGGGTGGTTCCGATCCGGTGCCTTAGTTTTTTTCGCTACATGATCGATCAGCGGCACTCAGTTTGCAACAATCGATCGGTACACGACATATAATGGCTATGTTCGCATAGCATAAGGAGCTGTTTCGATGCCTGGCTGGCAACAATTTGTAGGTTTTCTTGAGTTTGTGCTGCAAAATCTGACTACCTGGACCGGCAGCCTCGGGATTGCAATTATTTTGTTCACGATCATCACGCGGCTAGCCATGCTGCCGCTGACGATCAAGCAGCTGCAATCGAGTAAAAAGATGCAGGAGCTTCAGCCGCACATGGCTGAGCTGCGGCGCAAGTACGGCAAAGATCAGCAGAAGCTGACCGAGGAGATGACCAAGCTCTACCGCGAGTACAAGGTCAATCCTGCCGGCAGCTGTCTGCCCTTGTTGATCCAGCTGCCGATCTTCATCGGCGTGTATAACGCGGTGATTGCACTGGTGACCCGGAACGATCTGCCGGCGGAGCAGCTAACGTTTCTCGGCATCCAACTGGGACGCTCGGCGTTTCAGGGCGGCACCTTCGCCGGCGTAAGCTATCTGATTCTGCCGGTGCTCTCGGTGCTATTCCAGCTGATCGTGACGCTGATGGCGCAGCCCAAGATTCAAGATCCGCAGCAGAAGGCGATGAGCCAGGCGCTGATGTTTATGCCCTTGATCTTTGGCTACATCGGCTTTACCTTCAACCAGGGCGCCGTGCTCTACTGGGTCGCCGGCTCGGTGCTGGCTGTGATCCAGCAGTACTTTGTGTCGGGCTTTGGCTCGCTGACCAACTACCTGCCGTTCTTGCCGGAGCGCAAAGGCTTTCTCACGCCCGTAGCCGTGCCGGTGAGCGCCGACAACACGGGCACTGTGGAAGTTGAGGAGGCCGCGCCACGCGCCGATTTTTGGGCTCCGCTCAGCAAGCTGTCCACCAACACGGCGACGACCGGCGATACGGCGACGGAGCAGGCGATCAGCGACGTGAAGCGGCAGATCAATAAAAAACGACGATAAGCGAGCATTCAGACAGATAAGCTGCAAGGTTCATGATCCCGATGATCTGAGCCTTGCAGCTTTACCAAGAGGGAGTGTATGCCCAGCATCGAAATTAGCGCGCGAACTGTCGCCGAGGCCACCCGGCTGGCTCTTGAGCAGATGGGTGTTGACGAAGATGATGTAATTATCGAGGTGCTGCAAAACGGCGACGAGGAAAACGAGGCTCTGGTTCGGGTCAGCACGCCGGATGTCGGCGAAGAAGAGCTGGAAGCGCCGCAGACCGCCCGCCGCAGCCGAGCCGATTATGATCCCCAGGCGGCAGGAGCCGAGGGCCGCCGCATTCTGGAAGGCGTGCTGGAGCGCATGGGTGTCGAGGGCTATGTCAACGTCCAGCACTCCACATCGACCGGTCCCGAGGGCGAGACCCAGCACAGCATTATGCTGTACGTCGAGGGTCTGGATGAAGAGACTGTCGGCCTGATGATCGGGCGGCGCGGCGAGACGCTGCGGTCGCTTCAGTTTTTGATCAACACGCTGGTCAACCGACATGTCGGTCGGTGGCCGCAGATCGTGATCGACGTGGGCAACTACCGCCAGCGACGCCAGGAGTCGCTGGAAGGTCTGGCTCGTCGTGTTGCCGAGCAGGTACGCACGACGGGACGGCCCCAGGTGCTCGATCCGATGCAGGCTTACGATCGGCGGATCATCCACATGGCTCTGCGCGAGGATGCGACGGTCTATACCGAAAGCTCAGGCGAAGGCGAGTCGCGCAAGATCACGGTCTTTCCAAAGAAGTAACTTGAGGCAGCGGCACGCCCGCTGCTCACCGATTGCGGCGGTTCCTCAGCAGCAAAGCGCTTATTGATGATCGATTATGTCGTTATCGGCCACATCTGCGCCGATCTTCAGCCCGACGGCTCCACGCGGTTAGGCGGGACGGCGCTTTTTGCTGCGCTGACCGCCCATCGGCTCGGCCTGCGCACGGCTATTGTGACTGCCTGCGCCCCGGATTTCGATCTGTCGGCGCTCCCCGAAGGCGTGCAGATTTTTAGACAGCCTTCATCCGAAACCACGATCTTTGAAAATCGCTACCATGCTGGCGGACGCACACAGCTGCTGCACGCGCGCGCCGAGACGATCGATCTGCGCTATGTGCCGACCGAGTGGCTGGACGCGCCGATCGTGCATATCGCGCCAATCATTCAAGAGGTGCCCGATACCGTCGCCGCGCTGTTTCCACGGGCGCTGCTCGGCGTCACGCCGCAAGGGTGGATTCGCAGGGTGCAGCCCGACAAGATCGTGACGACAGCGCCCGAAGATCTGCTGACGCTGCCGCTCACGGGCGTGCGAATTGTGATTTTGAGCGAAGAAGATGTTCAGTACGACGAGCCGCTGGTCGAGCGCCTGGCACAGCGCATTCCGATCGTGGTGCTGACGCGGGCCGAGCGTGGCGCGACGGTCTTTGTGAGCGGCGCATCGACCGACGTGGCAGCGTTTCCCGCCGAGGTCGTCGATCCGACCGGCGCGGGCGATGTGTTTGCGGCGGCGTTTTTTATGGCGCTTCAGCAGGGCCAGCTGCCGGTTGCAGCGGCGCGCTGGGCCTGCGCGGCGGCAGCCTTCGCGATCGAAGGGCCGGGCAGCTCCACACTACCCACAACCGAGCAAGTCGAAGAGCGCTTCAAGCTTCTGTAAGCAATAATCTCTGCAAGTGACAACAAAAAGCGCCCCTGGCAATGCCAGGGGCGTAGTCGTTACCGACAAACTATTCTTCGGACTCGCGCGAGCCTGGCTCAAGGGTGAGCTTGTAGAAGCCGCCCTGATTGCTCTCGTTACTACGGAACGACAGGTAGTGCGTGCCGACCGGCAGGCGCTCGCTGAGGTAGAGCACGACGTCCAGGTTGCCGGCGCCGTCCGCGTTGACCTCGCCCAGGCCACGCACAGCGCCGTTGGGCAGCGTGAGCCAGAACGAGATGCTTTCGTTGGGCGAGAAGCCTTCACCGCTCAGCTCAAGGAATGAGCGCTGCGGGCCGCGTCCAATGTCGACCGCCAGCTGTGCGCCCGGAACGTTGAGACCGTTGCCGTACTGAAGCACAAACGGCGTGATCGCGGTGTTGTCGCTTGAGTTGCCGTGTGCTGTGAAGTAGTGCCGTCCGACCGGCAGCTGGCCGGGCAGGAACAGCGAGCCGCTGAACGCGCCGCTGCTGTCCGCCTGAATATCGCCCAGGCCGATCACCGAGCCGTCGGGCTGCGTCAGCCACAGCGAGACCGTCTCATTAGCGGCGAAGCCATCCGCCGCCAGATCGACCGTATCCAACTGCCTGGCAGTCGCGGGGCTGAAGACCAGCCGCGTGCCATCGGTCTGCGCCGGACCACGGCCCGGTTGCAGATAGAACGCTTGAACGTCGCCTCGGCCGCTGCGCTTGCCACGCACCGAGAAATAATGCTTGCCGACCGGCAGTCCCGCCCCGAGACCCAGCTCGATGCCGAAGACGCCGCCCTCATCCGCACGCAGATCGTCGTCGTCGAGCCCGAGCACCGAGCCGTCCGGCAGCGTTACCCATAGGCCGACCAGCTCGTTAGCGGCGAAACCGCTCCCGATCAGCACAACCGTATCGCGCTGCTGCGACGCCGGCAGCCGCTCACCGCCGACAACTACCGTCGTCAGCCCTTCTACCACTAAGGTTGCGCCGCTCTCCTGTGCGAGCGCAGAGCCGGCCGGGATCGCCAGCGCGCCCAGCAATAGCACCAACATCAATCGCCAGATCGAATAGATCTTCACCAGACACTCCTTACTTAGAACGTTGGAAATACCAGGAACATGACCAGTATACCGATGGGAGCGAGCTCCTCCTTTCAAGCCACCTCTGCGATTGAATTATGTCGAGAAGATATAGAATGCGCTGTGCTAACAGTAATAGTTGGTCTAATTAAGCTAAAAACACAGTGGCTCGCGCAATCAAGCGCATAAACAAGAGCAAGAAATATACCAGGCAATAACTCTAATTGATAGTAAACATAATCTTTGAGCAATATAGACGGCGCAATACCCGAGAAAGCATAGCATGAACAAAAAAGTTTAACAACTCTGGTCTCATATATGCTAACGCAGCAGATAGCTTGACAGGTACGGGGTTAAGGCGTATCATAGATTGTGTACAATTTACACAAATAGGTCTAGCATGCAGAATACGGACACAGCTTTTGAGATTCCAGCGAATCAGCGACCTGCTGTC
>DASWTW010000194.1:0-2762 GCA_036401895.1 Herpetosiphonaceae bacterium
GATCATCGCGCTGAAAAAGCCACGCAGCGCCGGCGAGTCGTTACGCCAGATCACTTTGCGGTAGGCGTGGCGGCGCGGATTGCCCAGCCGCAGCTCGCGCAGCATGCGCTCCATCTCTTCCGCCAGCGGGCCGCGCATACGCGCCACGACGTTATTGATCGCCAGGTCGAAGCCCACGCCGGCCGTGATCGAGATCGCCAGCAGATCCATGAAGTCGGGCAGCGCCAGCGTGATCTGTCCCTGGCGCTTCTCGGCCATCTCCGAGAGCACAATGTCGGGCAAGAAGAAAAACGGAATCGCCGAGGCCAGCGCCAGCACGACGATCGCGCTGGGGGCCAGATGATAGGTCAGGCCGAAGTAGAGCGCGAAGGGAAGCGTGAGCAGCACGCTGCCGACTTTGAGCTGAACAACGTCGTTGACCGTGAGGCCGTAGGGATCGCCCGCGCTGGCCAGCCGCTGGCGGATCTTGCGCCGATCTGCGAAGGGCATCGCAAAGCGGTAGCCGGGCACCAGCCGTCGCACCAGCGGTAGCACGATACGCTCAAAGAACGATTTTTTGGGCGGATCGGCGCCGCGCGCCTGCTCCGCCAGGATCGTGCCGACGCCGGGCGTGGTGTAGAGCCGCGTGGCCATGAAAAACAGCCAGGCCGAGAAAAGCGTCAGAACCGGAAAAACCAATGCAGGCATACAGGCACCTCTAGATCTTGATCCGCGCAAAGCGCTGGATCAGCAGGAAGCCGCCGATTTGCATCGCCACAAACACCGCCAGCACAATCAAACCGGGAATCGTCCAGAACAGCACATCCAGAAAGTGCGGAATCGTGCGATTGAGCAGCGCCAGCGCGCCGATCGACAGAATCGGCATCAGGTAGCTGGTGAACTTCGGCTCGGCCATCATCGTCTTGATCTCTTCATGCGTGCGCTGCCGTTCGATCAGCGTCTGCGAGAGCGCGCCCATGCTCTTGATCAGGTTGCCGCCCGCGATGCGCTGCACCTTGAGCGCGGTAACCATCACCTCAAGATCCGCGCTCGGCATGCGCTTCTCCAGCGCCTCCAGCGCATCGTCGATCGAGCCGCCCAGCCGGACCTCGCGCACCACCAGCGAAAACTCCTCACTGGCCGGCTCGCCGATCTCGCGGGATACCAGCTCCAGCGCGCCTTGCAGCGACATACCGGCCCGCAGGGCGTTCGCCATCAGCTCGGCGACCATCGGCAGCTGGCGCGTGAAGTTGAGCAGCCGCCGGTCACGCCGTGAGCGCAGCAGCAGCCAGGGCACCGTCAGCGCGCACAGGATCGCCAGACAACTGCTGATGAACGGTCCCTGTGTCAGCAGCAGCTCGACCAGAATATAGGAGACCAGGCCGATCACGACGACCAGGCCGAGCGCCTCCGAGGGCTTGAGCTTGAGATCGGCGGCCTTGAGCTTGGCGGCCAGATCCTGACCGCGCTGGCTGGCGTCGAAGATGTCGCCGATGAAGAGCACCATCGAGCGGCGCGACGGCACCTCGACCGTCGGATCGAGCAGCTGCTCGTCGTCGATCTCGAACGCATCGTCCCAGCGGCTCTTGATGCCCATGCGGCGCTTCATGTTCTTCGATTGCTGCCGCGCCTGATAGCTGGAGCGCAGCCAAGCGATCATCGACAGCACAGCCGCAGTGGCCGAGATAAAAAGCAAGGTATTAGTAGGCATTAGCGTCCTCCGTAACGCAGCAGCTCAACGTTGCGCGTTGCGAAATCGCGGATGCGATTGCGAAGTCCCGGCAGCAGCAGCAGCAAGCCCAGCAGCAGCAGCAGCGGCACGAGCCACCACATATTACGGATCAGCCAGCCGTTGACGGTGAAGCGGATCGGCAGCTCAGTGGTGCTCAGCCGCACATCCGAGGTTCCTTCCAGCTTCAGCTGCGCCTGCCAGGTTTTGCTTTCCAGGCTATTGGGCGACGTGACGGTGACCGTGCGGTTGCCGGACTCACGCGGGCCGATACGCAGCGTCTGCGGGAAGACCTCGCCACCGGGCACGCCGGCCACATCGACGCGCAGCTCCACCGGCTGATCGCTGAAGGAGCGGAAGGCGACCGTGCGCTGGATGCCGTCGCGCAGGCTGTTGACGCGCTCGGCGGCATCGTCGACCGAGATCTCGACCAGCGGCTGCTTGCTGACCTCGTAGTCGAGCACCGTGTAGTCGGTGTAGGTGCGCGGGCCGCGATCCGGCGATTGCCACTGGGCGTGCGCCGTCAGCGCGAAGCTGTAGGCTCCCGACTGCGCGGGCATGTACGATCCCTGCCAGGTGCCGTCTTCGCCGGGTTGCAGCGTAACAATCTCGATCGTCTTGCCCTCGCGCTGGACGGCGGCCTGGATCTCGGCGCCTTCCATCGTGGCGGGCTGATTATCCAGCGCCCACTTGACGCGGATCTGTACCGGCTCGCCGACCGGCAGCGTGCCGTCGGGCTCGACCTCGACCTGCATCGTGGGCAGCGGCTCGACGATCAGCTCGTAGCGGCGGCTCAGCTGCACATGCTCGTCGGTCGCCGACAGATTGACCTTGAGCTGGTAGCTGCCCGGCTGCATCGGCTGCTCGTACAGGCCGGCCGACTGGCCATCTTCGGGCATCAGATCCTGCTGCTCGCCGCCGTCGATCAGCTCAAAGCCCGGCCACTCCTGGGGCGCGACCATCTGCGTGTACAGGCCCAGACGGCGCTCAAAGGTGTCCGATTGGTTGCGTGCGCCGGCCCGGATCAGCAGCGGCCGTCCGGCCGGATAGTAGC